>NZ_BCBJ01000058.1:0-87468 GCF_001320605.1 Pseudomonas sp. NBRC 111133
ATGAAGCTTCCATGCTCACCGGTTCCATCGGCATGCTGCCTTCGGCGTCGCTGGATGCCGACAACAAGGGTATGTACGAGCCGTGCCACGGCTCGGCGCCGGACATCGCAGGCCAGGGCATTGCCAACCCGCTGGCGACCATTCTGTCGGTGTCGATGATGCTGCGTTACAGCTTCAATCAGTCGGCTGCCGCCGAAGCGATCGAGAAGGCCGTGAGCCTGGTGCTGGACCAGGGCCTGCGCACCGGCGACATCTATTCGCAAGGTTGCCGCAAAGTTGGTACGCAGGAAATGGGCGACGCAGTAGTCGCAGCGCTGCGGAATCTGTAATCTCTCTGGCCCGCCACCCCAAATTTCCGGTGGCGGCCCACTTTTAGCAAAGGTGTAGTTGCGATGAAACGTGTAGGTCTGATCGGTTGGCGCGGTATGGTCGGTTCCGTGCTCATGCAGCGGATGCTGGAGGAGCAGGACTTCGACCTTATCGAGCCGGTGTTCTTCACTACCTCCAATGTTGGCGGCCAGGGCCCGAACGTGGGCAAGGATACAGCGCCGCTCAAGGACGCTTATTCGATTGAAGAACTCAAGACCCTCGACGTGATCCTGACCTGCCAGGGCGGCGACTACACCAACGAGGTCTTCCCCAAGCTGCGTGAAGCCGGCTGGCAGGGTTACTGGATCGACGCCGCATCGTCCCTGCGCATGCAGGATGACGCGGTCATCATCCTCGACCCGGTCAACCGCAAGGTCATTGACCAGCAGCTGGACGCGGGCACCAAGAACTACATCGGCGGCAACTGCACCGTCAGTCTGATGCTGATGGGCCTGGGCGGCCTGTTCGAAGCCGGCCTGGTGGAATGGATGAGCGCCATGACCTACCAGGCAGCCTCGGGTGCCGGCGCGCAGAACATGCGCGAGCTGATCAAGCAGATGGGTGCCACCCACGCCGCCGTGGCCGATGACCTGGCCAACCCGGCCAGCGCCATCCTCGATATCGACCGCAAGGTTGCCGAGACCATGCGCGGTGATGCATTCCCGACCGAGAACTTCGGTGTGCCACTGGCGGGCAGCCTGATCCCGTGGATCGACAAGGAACTGCCGAACGGCCAGAGCCGCGAAGAGTGGAAGGCCCAGGCCGAAACCAACAAGATCCTCGGTCGCTTCAAGAGCCCGATCCCGGTCGACGGCATCTGCGTGCGCATCGGCGCCATGCGCTGCCACAGCCAGGCGCTGACCATCAAGCTGAACAAAGACGTACCGATCGCCGACATCGAAGGCATGATCAGCCAGCACAACCCTTGGGTGAAGCTGGTGCCGAACCAGCGTGAAATCAGCATGCAGGAACTGACCCCGACCAAGGTCACCGGCACTTTGAACATCCCGGTTGGCCGCCTGCGCAAGCTGAACATGGGTTCGCAGTACCTGGGCGCGTTCACCGTGGGTGACCAGCTGCTGTGGGGTGCGGCAGAACCGCTGCGCCGCATGCTGCGGATCCTGCTGGAGCGTTGATCGTTCTGGTTTGAGCAGAAAACCGCGCTCGCAACAGCGCGGTTTTTTTTGCCTGAAGGTTTTGTGCTTTTGCCATTGGCCGTTCGCCGTCAAGCCGGCCCCTCAGGTACTGTGCAGGGATGCAGGCGATATTGGCCTCGCCCGGGCAATGCGAGTAAAGTGCCGCTCCCGTTTCGCCAGAGGCAGCCTGCAACAATGAACCCTACATTCGATATCGCCGTCGTCGGCGCCACCGGCAGCGTCGGTGAAACCCTGGTACAGGTGCTCGAAGAACTGGCGTTCCCGGTCGGCACCTTGCACCTGCTGGCCAGCATGGAGTCGGCGGGCAGCAGCGTGATGTTCGCCGGCAAGAAGCTCAAGGTGCGCGAGGTGGACAGCTTCGACTTCGCCCAGGTCAAGCTGGCCTTCTTCGCCACAGGTGCCGCAGTCAGCCGCAGCTTTGCCGGCAAGGCACTGCAAGCAGGTTGCACCGTCATTGACCTGTCCGGCGGCCTGGACGACGCCCTGGCCCTGGTACCCGAAGCCAACGCCGAACGGCTGGCTGGCCTGGCGCTGCCGGCACGCATTGTCAGTCCGTGCTCGGCCGCCGTTGCCGTGGCTGTCGCGCTGGCACCGCTCAAGGGCCTGCTGGACATAGACCGGGTGCAGGTAATGGCATCGCTGGCGGTGTCTGCACAAGGCCGTGAGGCGGTCAGCGAGCTGGCCCGTCAAACGGCAGAGCTGCTCAATGCCCGGCCGCTGGAGCCGCGCTTCTTCGACCGCCAGGTGGCTTTCAACCTGCTGGCCCAGGTTGGCGCGGCCGACGAACAAGGCCACACGGCGCTGGAACGCCGGCTGGTCAACGAGTTGCGCGTGCTGCTTGGCATGCCTGAGCTGAAGATTTCCGTGAGCTGCGTTCAAGTCCCGGTGTTTTTCGGCGATAGCTTCAGTGTGGCCGTGCAGAGCCGTCGCCCGGTCGACCTTGAAGCGGTCAACCAGGCCCTGGACGCAGCCGACAGCGTAGAGCGGGTGGAACGTGATGATTATCCGACCCCGGTTGGTGACGCAGTAGGCCAAGACGTGGTCTATGTTGGTCGTGTACGTCACGGTGTTGATGAAGACCAGCAGCTCAATCTCTGGCTGACCACCGACAACGTGCGCAAAGGCGCCGCGCTCAATGCCGTGCAAGTGGCGCAATTGTTGATTAAACACATGCCGTAAAAGATACTGGCGAGCACTTTTGTCCTGCTCCGCATGCAGGTTTCGGGACGATTCATACAAGGGAAGAGGTCATGCTTCGAATTCGCAAACTGGTTCTGGCCATGGCTGCAGCATCGGCGCTGTCGTCTGGCATGGCGAATGCGCTGGGCCTGGGGGAGCTGACCCTGAAGTCGGCACAGAATCAGCCGCTGGACGCCGAGATCGAATTGCTCGATGTGCGCGACCTCAAAGCCGCCGAAGTGGCGCCTAGCCTGGCGCCACCGGAAGAGTTCAGCAAGGCCGGGGTGGCGTTTCCGACCTACCTCGAAGACCTGACCTTCACACCGGTGATCAACCCCAACGGTAAAAGTGTGCTGCGGGTTACCTCCAGCCAGCCGCTGCCGGGGCCGGTGGTCAAGTTCCTGGTTCAGGTGATGTGGCCGCAAGGCCGCCTGCTGCGCGACTACAGCGTGCTGCTTGACCAGGCCAAGGCCCAGGGCGACAAGCCGGCTGCAGGCAATGTGACACCGGCCACAACCGGTGCCAGCAGCTACACCACCCAGCGCCGCGACACCTTGTGGCAGATTGCCGCGCGCAACACGCAAGGTGGCTCGATCCAGCAGACCATGATCGCAATCCAGGCGCTGAACCCGGATGCCTTCATCGGCAACAACATCAACCAGCTGAAGGTGGGCCAGGTACTGCGCCTGCCCGACCAGCAGCAGATCCAGAACATTCCGAAGGGCGAGGCCAACAGCGAAGTGGCCGAGCAGTATGCCGCCTGGCGTGAAGGCCGGCGCCTGGGGCCGCGTGCCCGCCAGCTCGACGCTACCCGCCGTGGTGCCGCCGAGGCTGCGCCGGCGCGCATCGCCCAGGGCGACAACTTGCGCCTGGTCAGCCCGGGCAACCAGGCCGGTCAGACCAAGGCGTTGAATGACAAGCTGGCGGTGGCCCAGGAAAGCCTGGATACCAGCCGGCGCGACAACGAAGAACTGAAAAGCCGCATGTCCGACCTGCAGAGCCAGCTGGACAAGCTGCAGCGTCTGATCGACCTGAAGAATGACCAGTTGGCCCGCCTTCAGGCCCAGGGTGTGGCAGCGCCGGCTACGGCTGCCGCTGCCGCCAAGCCGGCTCAGCCGGCGGCAACTGCCCAGCCGGCGGCTAAGCCCGCACCGGCTGCCGTCGATACCGCGCCCAAGCCGGTGCCGGCAGCCAAGCCTGCGCCTGTCGGGCAGCCGAATGGCGCGCTCGACCAGATCCTGGGCAACCCATGGCTGATCGGGATAATTGCCGGTTCCAGCCTGCTGGTGCTGGCACTGCTGCTGTGGCTGCTGGCGCGCAAGCGTAAAGCCCAGCAAGAAGCTGAAAAGCACCTGCGTATGGCACGGGCGCTGGAGGAAGAGCAGGGCACAGGCTTCGACACCGATACCGAGAGCCTCGATGGTGTCGAAGTTTCGGAGCCGAGCGTTATCCTGTCGCCAGCCGTGGTCGCCGCTTCAGCCGCCGCTGCCGTTGCTGCGGAAAAAGTGGCTGAGCCTTCTGCCGAGTCGGCGCCGGAAGCTGAGCCGCAAGCCGACCCGCATGCCGCGCTGTTGGCGGAGGTTGACCAATGCCTGGCCGAAGGCCGCCTGAACCGCGCTACTGACCTGCTTGAGCCCGCCGTGGCTGGTGCGCCGGAACGTGACGACCTGCGCCTGAAGCTGATGGACGTGTACGCCCGCCAGGGTGACCAGAGCGCGTTCGCCGAGCAGGAGCGCAAGCTGCCGGCCAGCGAGCAGAACATTGCCGAAGTCGCCGGGTTGAAAGAACGTTACCCCGCCATGCTTGGCCTGGCCGCTGCCGGGCTGGGCGCGGCGGCACTGGCTGCCGAGATGGATGAGCAGTACGTGCAGGAGTTGCTGCACGATGAGGCCGAGGCACCAGTGGTTGCCGACGTGGTGCCTGAAGAGGTGCCTGAATTCGAGCCGCAAGTGGAGGCTGAGCCAGAGGTCGTCGCGCAAGCGGAGCCTGAAGCCGTGTTCGAGCCAGAAACCGAGCTGGATGCCTTCGATGATGTGCCGACCCTTGATGTGTCGGGCCTGGAAGCGCATGGCCTCGATGAGCAGGATCTGGACAGTGCCTTCGACTTGAGCCTGGGTGAAGACCTGCCCGAAGAAGACCCGCTGGCCGCGCCGCTGCTGGACGAGTCCGTGCAGCAGGAGCCAGTACCTGACGAGTTGGTCATTGCCGAGCCTGTGCTGGATGAGCCTGCGTTTGAAGAGGCTCAGCCAGAAGAACCGCCGTTTGCCGTAGATGCCGAACTGCAAGCCGACGCTGACGCCGATTTCGAGGCCATGCTGGACCAGGCCGAGCCGCAGCCAGCCGTGGACCTGTCTGACTTCGACCTTGATGTCAGTGAGCCGGTTGCCCCGGCCGCGCCAGATGCCGTTGAAGCGGCCCCGGTGGATGTTGCCGCCGAACTGGCTGCCTTCGACAGTGAGCCGGCATTCGAACCAGTCTCCGATTTCGACCTACCGTCGGACTTTGACCTGTCGTTGTCGCTGGAAGATGATTCGCCGGCGGCCAAGCGCTTTGCCTCGGAGCTCGACGACGTCAACGCCGAGTTGGACAAGCTGTCGCAGAGCCTGGAATCGCCCTCTCTGGAGCCGCATTTCACTGCAGAAGACGCGGTTGCGCAGCCGGATCCCGAGCCGCCACTGGACGACCTGGACTTCGACTTCTTCTCCGGCAGTGACGAAGTGGCCACCAAGCTCGACCTGGCCCGCGCCTATATCGACATGGGCGACAGCCAGGGTGCGCGCGACATCCTTGATGAAGTGGTCAAGGACGGCGACGACGGTCAGCGCCAGGAAGCCGAGGACATGCTCTCTCGCCTGGTTTGATATCGTCCTCAAATGAAGTGCACATCAACGGCAGCCCTACACGGCTGCCGTTGTCGTTATACTCCCCGCCATTCCGTACACCCCACAGGTTTCAAACGCTTGGACATTATCGACACCGCCACCACCGAATCCGCGGCCGAAGGCTACTCCCGCATCGCCCTGGGCGTCGAATACAAAGGCGCGCGCTACCGCGGCTGGCAGCGCCAGGCCAGCGGCGTGCCAAGTGTCCAGCAGGCCCTGGAGCAAGCATTGTCCAAAGTCGCGAACGAGCCGATTTCGGTGATCTGCGCCGGGCGTACCGACGCCGGTGTCCACGGCTGCGGGCAGATCGTGCACTTCGACACCCGCGCTGTGCGCGACGAGCGCGCCTGGACCATGGGCACCAACTTCAACTTGCCGCACGACATCAGTGTGGTCTGGTCGCGGCCGATGCCGGCCGATTTCCATGCACGCTTCAAGGCTTGTGCCCGGCGTTATCGCTACGTCATCTACAACGACCCGATCCGCCCGGCGCACCTGGCCGAGGAAGTCACCTGGAACCACCGCCCGCTGGATGTCGAGCGCATGGCCGAGGCTGCGCAGTTCCTGCTCGGCACTCACGACTTCAGTGCCTTCCGCGCCAGCCAGTGCCAGGCCAAGTCGCCGGTCAAGCACATCTACCACCTGCGCGTTACCCGCCATGGCCAGATGATTGTGCTGGACGTGCGCGCCACCGCGTTCCTGCACCACATGGTGCGCAACATTGCCGGTGTGTTGATGGCCATCGGTGCCGGCGAGCGCCCCGTTACCTGGGCGCGTGAAGTGCTGGAAGGGCGCGACCGCCGTGAAGCCGGGGTCACGGCCCATCCATACGGGCTGTACCTGGTGCAGGTCGAGTACCCCGAGGAATATGCACTGCCCCAGCGTTACATCGGTCCACACTTTTTGACCGGCTATGAGGCGTTGGCAGACTGACGGGCGAAAAGTCATTTGCTAACATCCGGCCTTTCACCGGAATAACCAGGGTTCGCTGTCCATGAGCAATGTTCGCAGCAAGATCTGTGGGATCACCCGTATCGAAGACGCACTGGCCGCTGCCGAAGCGGGGGCCGATGCCATCGGTTTCGTCTTCTATGCCAAGAGCCCTCGCGCCGTGGACGTGCGCCAGGCGCGTGCGATCATTGCAGAACTGCCACCGTTCGTGACCACGGTCGGGTTGTTCGTCAACGCCTCGCGTTGCGAGCTGAACGAGATCCTCGAAGTGGTTCCGCTGGACCTGCTACAGTTCCACGGCGACGAAACGCCACAGGACTGCGAAGGCTACCACCGCCCCTGGATCAAGGCCCTGCGTGTTCGTCCGGGGGACGACCTGGAGGCGGCCTGCCAGCAGTACGCGGGCGCGCGCGGCATTTTGCTGGATACCTACGTGGCGGGAGTGCCGGGGGGAACCGGAGAGGCGTTCGACTGGTCTCTGGTGCCGGAGCGCCTGAGCAAACCGATCATCCTGGCGGGCGGGCTGTCGGCCGATAACGTCGGCCAGGCCATTGCCCAGGTGCGGCCTTACGCGGTGGATGTCAGCGGTGGCGTCGAGCAGGCCAAGGGCATCAAGGATGCCGCGAAGATCGAGGCGTTCATGCGGGCCGTTAAACAGGCGTGATGGCAGATGTGACGGCTGGCTGCGCGCCATCGTCCATAACTTTCGCAGCCCTGCTGGGCAGCTGCCTGCACAGGTGGCAGAACAACACATTAGCGGTGGAGCGGTGCGCTGGAAGCCCCGGCGGTCGGTCCATCATCGTTTGATAAAAGATTTTGAGCTCAAGGGCAGGGCAGGGCCGGCGACACCGGCCCCCGCCTGCCAATACTGGAGAAAGAAAGCATGAGCAACTGGTTAGTCGACAAACTGATCCCTTCGATCATGCGTTCCGAGGTGAAGAAGAGCTCGGTGCCTGAAGGCCTGTGGCACAAGTGCCCGGCTTGCGAGGCCGTGCTGTATCGTCCGGAGCTGGAAAAGACCCTGGATGTCTGCCCCAAGTGCAACCACCACATGCGCATCGGCGCACGTGCGCGCATCGACATCTTCCTCGACGCCGAAGGCCGTGCCGAGCTGGGTGCCGACCTGGAGCCGGTCGACCGCCTGAAGTTCCGTGACGGCAAGAAGTACAAGGACCGCCTGGCCGGCGCCCAGAAGCAAACCGGCGAAAAAGACGCCCTGATCTCCATGAGCGGCACCCTGATGGGTATGCCGATCGTGGTCAGCGCCTTCGAGTTCTCGTTCATGGGCGGCTCCATGGGTGCCATCGTCGGCGAACGCTTCGTGCGTGCGGCCAACTACGCCCTGGAGCACCGCTGCCCGATGGTCTGCTTCTCCGCTTCGGGCGGTGCACGTATGCAGGAAGCGCTGATCTCGCTGATGCAGATGGCCAAGACCTCGGCCGTGCTGGCGCGCCTGCGCGAAGAAGGCATCCCGTTCATCTCGGTACTGACCGACCCGGTGTACGGCGGCGTTTCCGCCAGCCTGGCGATGCTCGGCGACGTCATTGTCGGTGAGCCAAAAGCCCTGATCGGCTTCGCCGGCCCACGCGTGATCGAGCAGACCGTACGCGAGAAGCTGCCAGAAGGCTTCCAGCGCAGCGAGTTCCTGCTGGAACACGGTGCCATCGACCTGATCATCTCCCGTGGCGAACTGCGCCCGCGTCTGGCCCGCCTGCTGGCGCAGATGACCGGCCAGGACACCCCGGAGCAAGCGCGTGAGGCGGCAGCCGTCGCGTGATGAAACAGCGATCCCTGGGCGAGTGGCTCGCCTACCTCGAGCAGTTGCACCCCTCGGCCATCGACATGGGCCTGGAGCGGTCGCAGAAGGTGCTTGCCCGGCTGGCGCTGGGCAAGCTGGCGCCACGCGTGGTGACGGTAACCGGCACCAACGGCAAGGGTTCCACCTGCGCCTTCGTGGCCTCGCTGCTGCGCGCCCAGGGGCTCAAGGTCGGCGTGTACAGCTCGCCGCACCTGTTGCGTTACAACGAGCGGGTGCTGATCGACGGCCAAGAGGCCAGCGATGAGCGCCTGTGCGACGCCTTCGCCTCCGTCGAGGCGGCGCGGGGCGACATTTCCCTGACCTACTTCGAGATGGGCACGCTGGCTGCGTTCTGGTTGTTCTACCAGTCGCAACTGGATGCCGTGGTGCTGGAAGTGGGCCTTGGTGGCCGCCTGGACACCGTGAACGTGGTAGATGCCGACCTGGCCCTGGTGACCAGCATCGGTGTCGACCATGTCGACTACCTGGGTGATACCCGTGAGTTGGTGGCTTTCGAAAAGGCCGGCATCTTCCGCCCGGGCAAGCCGGCTCTGTGCGGCGACGTGGATCCGCCACAGCCATTGCTGGACAAGGCCGCCGAATTGGCTGCGCCTCTGTTCCTGCGCGGTCGTGATTTCGACCTGACCACTACCGATAGCGCGTGGAACTGGCGGGGTACCGCAGCAGATGGCGCGCAGGTAGAGTTGCGTGACTTGCCATTGCTCGACCTGCCCATGGAGAACGCCACGCTGGCCCTGCAGGCCTACCTGCTGATGGGCCTGCCCTGGGATGCAGGGCAGGTGCGCCAGGCGTTGCTGGCGACCCGCATCACTGGCCGTCTCGACCGCCGTGTGCTGCAGTGGCAGGGTAAGTCGGTAGAACTGCTGCTGGATGTCGGTCATAACCCCCATGCAGCAGAGTATCTGGCCCGTCGGCTGGCGGCTCGCCCGCTCAAGGGGCGCCGTCTGGCAGTGTTCGGCCTGCTCGCCGACAAGGACCTAGACGGCGTTGTCGCGCCGCTGAAGGGCTTGGTCGATGACTGGGCCGTGGCGCCGTTGGATACGCCACGTAGCCGCCCGGCTGCAGAACTGGCCACGGCCTTGACGAACCTCGGCGCTGCGGTGAAGTCTTATGCCAGCGTCGACGCGGCCCTTGAGGGGCAATGCGCGCAGGCGACGGCGGATGACCAGATCCTGCTGTTCGGTTCGTTTTTCTGTGTCGCCCAGGCGCTGGAATGGCTGCAGCGGCACACCCAGGAGGGTGAAGTAGATGGCAGTGCTGGATAAAGGGATTAAACAGCGCATGGTGGGTGCGCTGGTGCTGGTGGCGTTGGCGGTGATTTTCCTGCCGATGCTGTTCACCCGCGAGGACGAGATGCGCCAGGTGCATGTAGAAGCCCCGCAGGCACCGGTCATGCCAAGCCTGCCGGAAGTGAAAGTGGAGCCTGTCGCCGTGCCGGAGCCGCAGGCCATCCCGGAAGACCCGCAGCAACCACCGGTGGTGGTTGACGAGTCCACGGCGCCAGCCAGCACGCCAAGCCAGCCGATCACGCCATCGCCGCAGACCCAGGCGCAGGTTCAGCCTGTCAAGCCACAGGCGCCCAAGGTCGAACCGAAGCCTGCCGCTACCCCTGAGCCGGCCGCACCGGTGGCCAAGCCTGCTGCGCCATCGAAAATCGACGTCAATGGCCTGCCAGTTAGCTGGTCGATCCAGTTGGCCAGCCTGTCCAACCGCGCGGGTGCCGAGAAGTTGCAGCAAACCCTGCGTAGCCAGGGCTATAACGCCTATATCCGTTCGGCGGGTGGGATGAACCGGGTGTACGTGGGGCCGCTGATCGAGCGGGCCGAAGCCGAGCGCACGCGTGATGCTATCAATCGTCAGAACAGCCTCAAGGGCTTTGTGGTGCGTTTCCAGCCAGAACGCAGCTGAACAAGCCATTCGCGGGCAAGCCCGCTCCCACAGTGAAGCGTGACCCATGCCGTGGCGCAGTCCCTGTGGGAGCGGGCTTGCCCGCGAATGGCTTAACGCTAATCCACCTGACATTCCGCTTACTCCCAGCCCGCCGCTCTGGTAAAATGCGCCGCCTCAAACGTCTGCAGGCAGCACCGTGGCATTTACCTTGGTTGATTGGGCGATCATCGCGATCATCGCCGTCTCCACTCTGATCAGTCTCAAGCGCGGCTTCGTCAAGGAAGCCTTGTCCTTGCTCATCTGGATCATTGCCGGTGCGGTTGCCTGGATGTTCGGCGGTTCGCTCTCGGTGTATCTTGAAAGCTATATCCAGACGCCATCGATGCGCGTCATTGCGGGCTGCGCCATTCTTTTCGTCGCCACCTTGCTGGTGGGGGCCATGGTCAACTTCCTGGTCGGCGAGCTGATCCGTGTCACCGGGCTGTCCGGCACCGATCGTTTCCTGGGCATGGCCTTCGGGGCCGCGCGCGGGGCCTTGCTGGTAGTGGTGGCCATAGGCCTGATCAGCCTGGGGCCGGTTCAACAAGACACCTGGTGGCAGGAATCACGCCTGATACCACAATTTCTCTTGGTCGCCGACTGGTCGAAAAACCTGATTCTGGGTTTCACCGGCCAGTGGACGCCCAGTGGGCTGATCAGCGCTCCGGCTGATCTTCCGTTCAAGGAACAGTTGCTCAGGCCGTCCAAGCCCTGAGCGCTATTCACTCAAGTTTCGTCAAAGTAGGGGTTGCGTCGCATGTGTGGCATCGTCGGTATCGTCGGTAAGTCGAACGTCAATCAGGCGCTGTATGACGCGCTTACGGTCCTCCAGCACCGCGGCCAGGACGCTGCCGGTATCGTGACCAGCCATGACGGCCGGTTGTTCCTGCGCAAGGATAATGGCCTGGTGCGCGATGTGTTCCAGCAGCGCCACATGCAGCGCCTGGTGGGCAGCATCGGCATTGGCCACGTGCGTTACCCGACAGCGGGCAGCTCGACCTCGGCCGAGGCCCAGCCGTTCTACGTCAACTCGCCGTATGGCATCACCCTGGCACACAACGGCAACCTGACCAACGTCGAGCAGCTGGCCAAGGAGATCTACGAGTCTGACCTGCGCCACGTCAACACCAACTCCGACTCGGAAGTGCTGCTGAACGTCTTCGCCCATGAGCTGGCGGTACGCGGCAAGCTGCAACCGACCGAAGAAGACGTGTTCGCTGCGGTTTCCCACGTGCACAGTCGCTGTGTCGGCGGTTATGCCGTGGTGGCGATGATCACCGGCTACGGTATCGTCGGCTTCCGCGACCCCCATGGCATCCGCCCGGTGGTATTCGGCCAGCGTCACACCGACGAAGGCGTGGAATACATGATCGCCTCGGAAAGCGTGGCCCTGGACGTGCTAGGCTTTACCCTGATCCGCGACCTGGCGCCGGGTGAAGCGGTATACATCA
Source organism: Pseudomonas sp. NBRC 111133 (assembly GCF_001320605.1). NCBI lineage: Bacteria > Pseudomonadati > Pseudomonadota > Gammaproteobacteria > Pseudomonadales > Pseudomonadaceae > Pseudomonas > Pseudomonas sp. NBRC 111133. The sequence goes on from NZ_BCBJ01000058.1 coordinate 11,738, forward strand.
CCGAAGAAGGCCAGCTGTACACAAAGCAGTGCGCCGAAGCACCGAAGTTGCAACCGTGCATCTTCGAGCATGTCTACCTGGCCCGCCCGGACTCGATCATGGATGGCGTGTCGGTGTACAAGGCCCGTCTGCGCATGGGTGAAAAACTGGCCGACAAGATCATGCGCGAGCGCCCCGAGCACGACATCGACGTGGTCATCCCGATCCCGGACACCAGCCGCACCGCGGCCCTGGAACTGGCCAACCGCCTGGGCGTCAAGTTCCGCGAAGGTTTCGTCAAGAACCGCTACATCGGCCGTACCTTCATCATGCCCGGCCAGGCCGCGCGCAAGAAATCGGTACGCCAAAAGCTCAATGCCATCGAGCTGGAGTTCCGCGGCAAGAACGTGATGCTGGTGGACGACTCGATCGTGCGCGGCACCACCTGCAAGCAGATCATCCAGATGGCCCGCGAAGCCGGCGCCAAGAACGTCTACTTCTGCTCCGCAGCCCCTGCGGTGCGCTACCCCAACGTCTACGGCATCGACATGCCGAGTGTTCACGAACTGATCGCCCACAACCGTACCACCGAACAAGTGGCCGAGTTGATTGGCGCCGACTGGCTGGTCTACCAGGACCTGCCGGACCTGATCGACTCGGTCGGTGGCGGCAAGATCAAGATCGACCACTTCGATTGCGCGGTATTCAACGGTGAGTACGTCACCGGGGATATCGACGAAGCCTACCTCGACCGCATCGAGCAGGCCCGTAACGACCTGGCCAAGGTCAAGAACCAGGCCGTCAGCGCGATCATCGACCTCTACAACAACTGATTTCGGGAGCGACGGCATGACGGATCAATGGGATGCCGGACGACTGGACAGTGACCTCGAGGGTGTCGGTTTCGACACCCTGGCGGTGCGCGCCGGTCAACACCGTACACCCGAGGGCGAGCACAGCGAAGCGCTGTTCCTGACCTCCAGCTACGTGTTCCGCACGGCGGCCGATGCTGCTGCGCGCTTTGCCGGTGAAACGCCGGGTAACGTTTACTCGCGCTACACCAACCCGTCGGTACGTGCCTTCGAGGAGCGCCTGGCGGCGATGGAAGGTGCCGAGCAGGCCGTGGGCACGTCCACCGGCATGGCGGCGATCCTGGCCGTGGTGATGTCGCTGTGCAGCGCCGGTGACCATGTGCTGGTGTCGCAGAGCGTATTCGGCTCGACCATCAGCTTGTTCGAGAAGTACTTCAAACGCTTTGGCGTGCAGGTGGACTACGTGCCACTGGTCGACCTTGCTGGCTGGGAAAAGGCCATCAAGGCCAACACCAAGCTGCTGATCGTCGAGTCGCCGTCCAACCCGCTGGCCGAGCTGGTCGACATCACTGCGCTCAGTGAAATCGCCCATGCCCACGGTGCCATGCTGGTGGTGGACAACTGCTTCAGCACACCCGCGCTGCAGCAGCCGCTGAAGCTGGGTGCCGACATCGTGTTCCACTCGGCCACCAAGTTCATCGACGGCCAGGGCCGCTGCATGGGCGGCGTGGTTGCCGGCCGTGCCGAGCAGATGAAGGAAGTGGTGGGCTTCCTGCGGACCGCAGGCCCGACCCTCAGCCCGTTCAACGCCTGGATCTTCACCAAGGGCCTGGAAACGCTGCGCCTGCGTATGCGTGCGCACTGTGAAAGCGCCCAGGCCCTGGCCGAGTGGCTGGAGCAGCAGGATGGCGTGGAGAAGGTGCATTACGCCGGTCTGCCTAGCCACCCGCAGCACGCACTGGCCAAGCGTCAGATGAGCGGCTTTGGTGCGGTGGTCAGCTTCGAGGTCAAGGGCGGCAAAGAGGGCGCTTGGCGCTTCATCGATGCGACCCGGGTGATTTCCATCACCACCAACCTGGGGGACAGCAAGACCACCATCGCCCATCCGGCCACCACCTCCCACGGCCGCCTGTCGCCGCAGGAGCGTGAAGCTGCAGGCATCCGCGACAGCCTGATCCGCGTTGCCGTGGGCCTGGAAGACGTGGCCGACCTGCAGGCAGACCTGGCACGCGGGCTGGCGGCACTGTGATCGAAATCGGCGGCAGTGTGCCAGGCCACAACGGCCGGGTAGCCCTGGTAACCGGTGCCGCGCGCGGCATCGGCCTGGGCATTGCCGCCTGGCTGATCTGCGAAGGTTGGCAGGTGGTACTCAGCGACCTTGACCGCCAGCGCGGTGCAAAGGTGGCCAAGGCCCTGGGTGACAACGCCTGGTTCATCACCATGGACGTTGCCGACGAGGCTCAGGTCAGTGCCGGGGTGTCCGAGGTGTTGGGGCAGTTTGGTCGGCTGGACGCGTTGGTGTGCAATGCGGCGATTGCCAATCCGCACAACCAGACGCTGGAAAGCCTGAGCCTGGCGCAGTGGAATCGGGTACTGGCGGTCAACCTCAACGGGCCGATGCTGCTGGCCAAGCATTGCGCGCCGTACTTGCGTGCGCACAATGGGGCGATCGTCAACCTCACCTCTACCCGGGCGCGGCAGTCCGAGCCCGATACCGAGGCCTACGCCGCGAGCAAGGGTGGCCTGGTGGCCTTGACCCATGCCCTGGCGATGAGCCTGGGCCCGGAGATTCGCGTCAATGCGGTGAGCCCGGGCTGGATCGATGCCCGTGACCCGTCGCAGCGCCGTGCCGAACCGCTGACCGAAGCCGACCATACCCAGCACCCGACGGGCAGGGTAGGGACGGTGGAGGATGTGGCGGCGATGGTGGCTTGGCTGCTGTCGCGTCAGGCTGCCTTCGTCACCGGCCAGGAGTTTGTGGTCGATGGCGGCATGACTCGCAAGATGATCTACACCTGAGCGGCAAGCTTCTAGCTGCAAGCTGCAAGAAGGGACCGCGAGGCCCCTTTGTCATTTTGAAGGTTCCAAAATCGAACAGACCACAGCTGACTTTTTCTTGCGGCTTGAAGCTTGAGGCTTGCAGCTGCTTTGAAAAAAAATTCAATGGGGCTATTGACTTAGCTTCGCCATCTGCGTAAATTTCGCGGCCTCAGCGAAGCAAACGCAACAAGCAACATCGCGAGGGTGATTAGCTCAGCCGGGAGAGCATCTGCCTTACAAGCAGAGGGTCGGCGGTTCGATCCCGTCATCACCCACCACTTCCTGAGATGTTCCTGACGCTTCAGGTTTCGCAAGAAGCCGAAAGCCAGAGAGGAGCGCACTGCGCAGCGGTAGTTCAGTCGGTTAGAATACCGGCCTGTCACGCCGGGGGTCGCGGGTTCGAGTCCCGTCCGCTGCGCCATTTTTCAGTAACAGATGGGTGCCTGGCACCGGTCTGAAGCCACAAGGTAAAAACCTTTGGCTGATCCCAGTTTCAATCGGGCGCAAGCCTGAACGATACGCAGCGGTAGTTCAGTCGGTTAGAATACCGGCCTGTCACGCCGGGGGTCGCGGGTTCGAGTCCCGTCCGCTGCGCCATCTTCGCTTCAAGGTCCCTAGAACACCTTGCAGCAACACAAGAGAAGCGATCATGTTATCGCTTTTTTTGTGCCTGCCCTGAGGCCAATGCGCCGGAAGGGTAGACCCAGGTTTCAATCGGGCGCAAGCCTGAACGATACGCAGCGGTAGTTCAGTCGGTTAGAATACCGGCCTGTCACGCCGGGGGTCGCGGGTTCGAGTCCCGTCCGCTGCGCCATCTTCGCCTCAAGGCCCCTTGAACGCCTTGAAGCACAAAAAAGCGACCTTTGGGTCGCTTTTTTCGTTTCTACGGGCAAGCATTCCCGGCCTTTACTCACATTTACACCAACCTGACAGGTTCTTCACCGACCAGTGGTTCCTGTGCCTGCCTGCTGTGTTGCACAATAGGCACCTTCTCGACATACCCGGAATTCGCAATGACCAGATCTTCCGTCTTTGGTGCGCTCGGGCTGGCCCTGGTGCTGGCGGGCGTGACCGGTTGTTCCTCGAAAAAGGCCGCCATCTACGAGCACGAGAACTTCGACGACTCGGGTACCTTCTCGCGCAGCTTCCCTGTAAGCGATGCCGGCTCTTGCGAGGCCGCGCGGCGTGCCTTGCTCAGCCAGGGGTATATCATCACCAGCAGTGGCGCCAACCAGGTGGTGGGCAACAAAAGCTTCCAGCAGAACAGCGAGAACCACCTGCAAATCAGCTTCAACGTTACCTGTGCACCGGATGTGAGCGACGAGCAGCGCTCGACCATGTTCGCCAACGCGCTGCAGGACCGTTATGCGCTGAAAAAATCCAACACCTCTGCCAGCCTGGGGGTGGGCGTGCTGGGTTCGGTGTCGATGCCGATTGGCTCGAGTGACGATTCAATGGTCAAAGTGGCCAGCGAGACGGTAACGGCCGCGCAGTTCTATGACCGCTACTTCGCCCTGGTGGAGAGTTACCTGCCCAAGCCGAAGAAGGTGAGCAAGGCCAAGGCCGAAGCGCCCAAGGTTGAAAAGCCGGCGGTTGACCTGGGGTTGCCAGAGCAGGCAGCGGCTAACCCTGTTGCCCCGACACCCGTACCGGCGGCTGAGGCTGTGCCCACGCCTGCGGCCGTTGCCCCGGCCAGTGAAGCGGTGGCAGCGCCAGCGGTGAATGACAGCCAGGGCTCGCAGCCGGTGGCACCGCCGGTAGAGGCTGCGCCGATTCAGGTGCAGCAGGATGCGCAGCCTGCCGAAGCGGCGTCACCCTCTCTTTAATGGGCACTTGTACCGGCGATAGGCCCGGTACAGGTTAGACACATCCCCTGTTACAGAAGCGCTGCGATAACTTCCTGAACACCTGCTACGTTTACCACTCATACGCTTGTCATCATTCCTTCATCCCACCTGCTTAGGTTGAAGGTGACAACGACGAAGACAAATGAGTGAAGAGGACGCAGGGCTATGGATGAATACCAGGAAGAACTACTCGAAACCCAGGCTTACGAACTGGACACCCCGGAACCGGCTGACGACGCCACCGAGCTTTAGCTCACCCGCCGCTGGCTGCGGCGGAACTCTCCCGGTGTAAGGCCCGTCCAGCGCTTGAACGCGCGCTGGAAGGCCTCGGCCGATGCAAACCCCAACAGATAGGCAATCTCGCCAAAGGCCAGCGCTGTATCGCGGATATAGGTCTCGGCCAGGTCGCGCCGTGTTTCATTGAGCAAGTCGCGAAAGCGTGTGCCTTCCTCGGCCAGCTTGCGGCGCAGTGTCCAGGTTGGCAACTGCAGGTGCAGCGCCACTTCTTCCAGGTCGGGCTCTCGGCCGCCATTGAGCAGTGGGCCCAGCAGGTGGGTGATGCGCTCACCCAGGCTGCGCACCCGCGTGCGCTGCAGCATTTCGGCCTCACACAGCTGCAACAGGTGCTGCCAAGTGCTCGGGCAATGCCTGGGGTTGGCCAGTTGCAGTGTGGCGCGGCTCAGGCGCAGGCGGTTGCCGTCGGCGGCGAACTGCACGGGTGTGCTGCAAAGCGGTTGGTAGCGCGCGGCATACGCGGGTGCGGCAAATTCGATGTCCAGGCGTTCGGCCTGCACCGGAGTGCCTGCAAGGTCGGCTAGCTGGGCTAGCCAACCCGCGAGCAGCGAGTCGACCACGAAGCGGTTGTAGGCGTTATAGGGGCTGATGGAGTAGAAGCGCAGCCAGGCGCCCTGGGCGTCTTCGTGAAAGCTGGAGTGGCCACGGTAGTTGGCCGCGTACAGCGGTTCGAAGTGCAGCAGGGTGCGCGCCGCCTCGCCAAGGGTAGGGGCCTGGGCGGCGGTGACCCCGGCCAGGCCGGCATGAGCCAGGCGGCTCAGGCGCCCCATGTGCAGGCCCAGGGCGGGCTCGCCGCACAGTTCGATGGCGGCGTGGCCAAGGTGCATGTAGCGGGGGATCGACAAGCGCGCGCCGGCTTCAGCCAGGCGCGGCCCATCCAGGCCATAGCGCAGCAGCAGCGGTTCGGGGGCGTGGCCAAGTTCGCGCAGGGCCTCGCTCAGCGGTTGAACAAAGCCAACCGACAGGTCGCCCAGGCGCACGCGGGGGCGGGCCATGGTGTTACAGCCACAGGTTCAGCAGGCGGGCACCCGGGCTTGGGGTGCCCACCAGCAACGCACCCGCCTGGTGGGCGAAGCCTTGGCCATCACTGCCTTGCTCCCAGAACTGCCCACGCATGAACACGCTCATGCTGCTGACACTGGCCCCGGCCGCCTCGGTCAGGCGTTGCCAGGCGGTCTGTTCGCTAACTTCGCCGCGCTGCAGGGGCAGTCCGGCGGTGGCGTGCTGGTGGCGGTTGCCACGCCATGGCGCTTCCCAGCTGCTCTTGCCGCTGAGAAACACCGGGTTGGCGACCAGTTGTACCGCTTGTTGTGCCAGTTGCCGATGGTTTTCCGGGTACCAGCTGTCACTGCCTATCAGGACACCCAGTCGCCCGGCAGGCGTTTGCACGACCTGCAACGGGTGCTTGCGCCCATTGTGGACGTAGCGGCGCATTTCGCTGTCAGGGAACTGCTGGTGTTGTGGCTCGCCCAGTAGCGAGCCATCGCCAGCAAACACCATGCTGCTATTGAACAGCGGGCCACTACCGGCGTGCAGCACGCCCTGTTTCACGTAAGGCGCAGGCAGCACGATGGAGCCGGCCACCAGGGTAACGCCGAATTCCTTGGCCAGGCCGCCGAACAACTGCTGATAGTCTGCGGCCATTTGCTCGGCCTTCATGCGCAGGTGCGCATCGGCGCGCCGGTCATCGCCGTCGGCGCCGAGCATGGCCAGGCCGTAGCGCAGCGGGTTGCTCAGCTCCAGCCATTGCAGGGCCTCGCGGCTCTGGGTCACCTGATACAGTTCGTTTTTCTCACCGCGCGCCCATAGCCAGGTGCCGATGTGCTCTGGCAGCACCACCACCGTGCGCGGGCTTATCAGTCCTTGTGCGCGAGCCTGCTCAAGGTAAGCCGCGAGCTTGCGGTGCAGGCGCTGCAGGTTCTGGTAGTCACCCGGGTACAGCAGCGGCTCGACGCCCAGCAGGTTGCCGTGTTCGCCTGGCACGCCGTGGTTCAGTGCCAGCTCGATGCGCAGGTCGGACAGGTAGTGGCCTTCCGGACGCTGTTGGGTCCAGAAGCCATAACCAAAGAGGGCGGCGATCATCACCAGCGCCAAGGCGCTTGCCAGGAGTTTTCGCATGAAGCAGGGCTGCGCCTTGGTTGCGAGGGTTCTCTAGGGTAGTCCCGCTGTATGCCAGGATCAATAACTTGTCAGTTTCGATCATTGAGCCAATTCAAACGGCTGTTTAATGTCGCTGACAGACAAACGACAGGCCCCGCTGACCGGTGAGGTGCCTGCATACCGTGATCACGCCACCAGGGGACCTTTTCATGGCCGCCGACCGCTACCCGCACCTGCTTGCCCCGCTGGACCTGGGCTTCACCACCTTGCGCAACCGCACCCTGATGGGCTCGATGCACACCGGCCTCGAAGAGCGCCCCGGCGGTTTCGAGCGAATGGCGGCGTACTTTGCTGAGCGCGCCCGTGGTGGCGTTGGCCTGATGGTAACGGGCGGCATCGCGCCCAACGATGAAGGCGGGGTGTATTCCGGTGCGGCCAAGCTCAGCACCGAGGAGGAGGCCGACAAGCACCGTATCGTCACCGAAGCCGTACATGCCGCGGGTGGCAAGATCTGCCTGCAGATCCTGCATGCCGGGCGCTATGCCTACAGCCCACGGCAAGTGGCACCCAGTGCGATCCAGGCGCCGATCAACCCGTTCAAGCCCAAAGCGCTGGATGAGGCGGGCATCGAGAAGCAGATCGCTGACTTCGTCAACTGCGCGGTGCTGGCCCAGCGTGCCGGTTACGACGGCGTCGAGATCATGGGCTCGGAAGGCTACTTCATCAACCAGTTCCTTGCTGCCCATACCAACCACCGTACCGACCGTTGGGGCGGTAGTTATGAAAACCGTATGCGCCTGGCGGTGGACATCGTCAGCCGGGTGCGTGGCGCGGTAGGGCCAAACTTCATCATCATCTTCCGCCTGTCGATGCTCGACCTGGTGGAAGGTGGCAGCACCTGGGACGAGATCGAGCTATTGGCCAAGGCCATCGAGCAGGCTGGCGCGACCTTGATCAACACCGGCATCGGCTGGCACGAAGCGCGTATCCCGACCATCGCCACCAAAGTGCCGCGTGCAGCCTTCAGCAAGGTCACCGCCAAGCTGCGTGGCGCGGTGAGCATTCCGCTGATCACCACCAACCGTATCAATACCCCGGAGGTGGCCGAGGCCGTATTGGCCGAGGGCGATGCCGACATGGTCTCGATGGCCCGGCCATTCCTGGCCGACCCGGATTTCGTCAACAAGGCGGCAGCCGGGCGTGCCGACGAGATCAACACCTGCATCGGCTGCAACCAGGCCTGCCTGGACCACACCTTCGGTGGCAAGCTGACCAGTTGCCTGGTCAACCCCCGTGCTTGCCACGAAACCGAGCTCAATTACCTGCCTGTACGGGACGTGAAGCGCATTGCCGTGGTGGGGGCTGGCCCGGCGGGCCTGGCAGCGGCCACCGTGGCGGCTGAGCGTGGCCATTCGGTCACCCTGTTCGACGCTGCCAGCGAGATTGGCGGGCAGTTCAACGTCGCCAAGCGGGTGCCGGGCAAGGAGGAGTTCTTTGAAACCCTGCGCTACTTCCGCAACAAGGTGAAAACCACGGGCGTGGACTTGCGCCTGAATACCCGTGTCGATGTGCAGGCATTGGTGGACGGTGGCTACGATGACATCATCCTGGCCACCGGTATTGCCCCACGCACGCCCGCCATTCCTGGGGTAGAGCATGCCAAGGTGCTCAGTTACCTGGACGTACTGCTTGATCGCAAGCCTGTGGGCAAGGCGGTGGCGGTGATTGGCGCGGGTGGTATCGGGTTCGACGTTTCCGAGTATCTGGTGCATCAGGGCGTGGCCACCAGCCAGGACCGTGAGGCGTTCTGGAAAGAATGGGGCATCGATACCCACCTGGAAGCACGCGGTGGCGTGGCGGGAGTCAAGGCCGAGCCGCATGCCCCGGCGCGGCAGGTGTACCTGTTGCAGCGCAAGAAGTCCAAGGTGGGTGATGGCCTGGGCAAGACCACCGGCTGGATTCACCGCACCGGGCTGAAGAACAAGCAGGTGCAGATGCTGAACAGTGTCGAGTACCTGGGTATCGACGATGCCGGCCTGCACATTCGTGTGGCGGATGGCGAGCCGCAGGTGTTGCCGGTGGACAACGTGGTGATCTGTGCCGGGCAGGATCCGCTTCGCGAGTTGCAGGACGGGCTGGTGGCGGCGGGGCAGTCGGTGCACCTGATTGGTGGTGCGGATGTAGCGGCTGAGTTGGATGCCAAGCGGGCAATCAACCAGGGGTCGAGATTAGCGGCTGAACTCTGAAATTGCCGGGGCCGCACAGCGGCCCCAGGATTTCACTGATAAACTCGCACGATGCTTTTAGACCTCCCCCAAGCCCCCCTACATCCTCTGAGCCTGCCTTGGCTGCAACAAGCGAATGTCGAAGCCGCCATCCTGCGCCTGGACCTGATCGACCCACTGATCAGCGGCAACAAGTGGTTCAAGCTGCGCCATCACCTGCAGCAAGCGCGAACCAGCAAAGCCCCGGGTCTTATCAGCCTGGGTGGCAACCATTCCAATCACCTGCACGCCCTGGCCGCCGCCGGCAAGCGCTTCGGCTTCGCCACCGCCGGCCTGCTACGGGGGCACGCCCAGGACACACCCACTGTGCGTGACCTTCAGGCATTGGGCATGGAACTGCACTGGCTGGGCTATGGTGGCTACCGCGCGCGCAACGAACCAGACTTCTGGACCCCGTGGCAGGCCCGCTATCCCGGCTGGCACTGCATCTCGGAAGGCGGCGGCGGGCTGGCCGGCGCACAAGGATGTGCCCTGATCATGGAGCAGGCGCGCTCACAAATCGCGCTACTTGGCTGGTCGGATTACGACGCCTGGTGGCTGGCCGCTGGCACCGGTACCACGTTGGCCGGCCTGGTACTGGCCGAGGCGGGCGCACATGCCGTACATGGCGCATTGGCCGTACCCCGGGACCACGGTGTACCCGAGACGATGGCAGCCTTGGCCGGCGGCCACGGCTACCAGCTTCACGACGCCTGCCGTGGCGGCTTCGGCACGTTCGACGATGACCTGCTGGCCTTTATCGCCGAGTGCGAGCAATGCAGCGGCGTACCGTTCGAAGCCCTGTACACCGGCAAGGCCCTGCTGGCCTTGCGTGAGCAGGTCGGGGCCGGGCTGTTCGCGCCCGGCACCCGCCTGATCGTCGTGCACACCGGTGGCCTGCAGGGCCGGCGCGGTTACTTGTAAGGCAGCATGCGCAGCAGTGTGTTGTCCCGCTGCACATAGTGGTGGTACAGCCCGGCCAGCGCGTGCAGGCCGATCAGCCAGTAACCCCAGCTGCCAACCCGTTCATGCCAGCCCTTGATGAACTTGGCCTGGTCCGGGTCCGGGCCGATCAGGTGTGGCAGTTCCAGGCCGAAGAACGGTACCGGTTTGTCGGCGGCGCTCAGGATCAGCCAGCCGGCCAGCGGCAGGCCGATCATCAGCAAGTACAGCGCCAGGTGCATCAGGTGCGCAAGCCCGGTTTGCCAGGCCGGCGGCTTGGGTACGATCGGCGGGGTCGGGCGGCTCAGGCGCACGGCCAGGCGCAGCCAGACCAGCACGAACACGCTGAGCCCGAGCATGAAGTGCAGGTCTTTCATCAGGTTGCGTTCAACGCTGTCTTTAGGGAACAGGCCGCGCAGTTCGATAAGGGCGTAGACAGCGGCCAGCAGCACCAGCATCAGCCAATGCAGGGCGATGGACAGGCGAGCGTAGTGGGTCGCGGGGGTGGATGAAACCATGATCGGTCCTCGTCATCAGGTCGGAATGGCGCTCTTGCTGGCGCTCAGGTATCACTTTAATGGCTACCGGGAACAAATCTTTGCGCTAGGTCTGTGAAAATTGTGTTGCCTGTGCCGGCCCTTCACAGGTACTGCGCAGATTTCAAAGGCTGTGCAGTACCTGTGGGCGCGGGCTTGCCCGCGAAGAGGCCGGAACAGGCGACTTTAATCTTCGGGTGAAAATGGCCAACTTTCAGCCACCAGAAACACCCGCTCCATTTCCTGCCAGGCGCCATCTGCATCAGGCTCCAACCTCACCAGCAACTGCGCCGGAGCCTGGCGCTCCAGCACATGCAACCACGCGGCAAACTGCTCCACCGCCCAGCACTCACCTACCTCGACCCGCGCCGGTGCCAACCAGGCATGCCGCTGCAATGGTTGCCAATGCTCACCCTCAGCCATGACCCAGTCCCGCCTCCGTACCCAGCGCCCACGCAAGTGTTGCGGGTTGGCGCCCGTCGGTGGCTCGGCATGCCCCGGCCATGGGTAGAACAGATAGCCTCCCAGCCAAATATGGGCCTGCACCTGGCCAACCCCCAACCCGGTCAACAGCTCGCGGCTGTGCGCTCCGTTCGACATGGGCAGCTGATGCCCCGCCAGGTGCGCAAGCTTGCTCCCCAGCCGGTCATGGCACCCAGGCCCCAGCCAGGCATGCGGGTCGTGCCCGGCGCCTTCCGGCCCCAGGTACAGCTTGATCGCCAGTTCCAGGTGGTGCACGCCGTCACGGTCGCGCAACACCATATCCAGTTCACCCAGCGTGCGCCCGGCATCTCGGACCGCCAGGTTGGCTGCCAGCAGCTCGATGCCCGGCGCCTGGGCCAGGGCGAATTGCCACAGGCGTTCGTAGTAATGCCCCAGCCGCCGGCTGCTCAGCTTCGCCAGCCAGTCTTGCAATGGCCGGTCATCTTCATCCAGCGCGCGCAACCACTGTTCAAGGTGCTGCGGCTGCTGCGCCCACAGGCTGCCCGCCAGCGGGTGGCGCTGGGGGCAGGGCGGGGCGCTGAGCAGGGGCGGCGACAGCATGGCCCAGGCCAGGTCGCGCACGGCAGGGCGGCGCAATTGCCGGGGCAGGTCGTGGAGCAGGGCGAATGGCATCATCCAGCGAGCATAGCCGGTTTGCCGCTACCCGGTGGTTTCGCCCATAATCGGCCCATCGTCACCCGCCGCAGAGCCTCGCAGGAGCCCCATGGAGCAATTTCGCAATATCGGTATCATCGGTCGCCTTGGCAGCTCGCAGGTGCTCGACACCATTCGCCGACTGAAAAAATTCCTCCTCGAGCGCCACCTGCACGTGATCCTCGAGGACACCATCGCCGAAGTGCTGCCCGGCCATGGCCTGCAAACCTCCACCCGCAAGCTGCTGGGCGAAGTCTGCGATCTGGTCATCGTGGTCGGCGGCGACGGCAGCCTGCTGGGCGCTGCCCGCGCCCTGGCCCGTCACAACATTCCGGTGCTGGGCATCAACCGTGGCAACCTGGGCTTTCTCACCGACATCCGCCCCGACGAACTGGAAGACAAAGTCGCCGAGGTGCTCGACGGCCACTACCTGGTGGAAAACCGCTTCCTGCTGCAGGCCGAAGTGCGCCGCCACCACGAAGCCATTGGCCAGGGCGATGCGCTGAACGACGTGGTGCTGCACCCGGGCAAGTCCACGCGCATGATCGAGTTCGAGATCTACATCGACGGTCAGTTCGTCTGCAGCCAGAAGGCCGACGGCCTGATCGTCGCCACCCCCACCGGCTCCACCGCCTATGCGCTGTCGGCCGGCGGCCCGATTATGCACCCCAAGCTCGATGCCATCGTCATCGTGCCGATGTACCCGCACACCCTATCGGGCCGGCCGATCGTGGTCGATGGCAACAGCGAGCTGAAGATCGTGGTGTCGAAGGACCTGCAGATCTACCCACAAGTGTCCTGTGACGGCCAGAACCACTTCACCTGCGCCCCCGGCGACACCATCACGGTCAGCAAGAAGCCGCAGAAGCTGCGCCTGATCCACCCGCTGGACCACAACTACTACGAGGTCTGCCGCACCAAGCTCGGTTGGGGCAGCCGCCTGGGGAGCAGGGACGACTGATGTTCGATCCGGCGCGAAGTTTCGACATCATCGGTGACGTGCACGGTTGTGCGCTGACCCTTGAACGCCTGCTCGACGCCCTCGGTTACAAGCGCGTGGCCGGCGTGTGGCGCCACCCGCGGCGCATGGCGCTGTTCCTGGGCGATATCGTCGACCGTGGGCCACGCATCCGCGAGGCGCTGCATATCGTCCACGACATGGTCGAGGCCGGCCAGGCGTTGTGCATCATGGGCAACCACGAGTACAACGCCCTGGGCTGGGTGACCCCGGCGCTGCCCGGCAGCGGCAAGGCTTATGTACGCGAGCACACGCCACGCCACGCACGGCTGATCGACGAAACCCTCACCCAGTTCGCCCACCACCCCGGCGACTGGCACGACTTCGTCAACTGGTTCTACGCGCTTCCACTGTTCGTCGATGCCGGGCGCTTCCGCCTGGTGCATGCCTGCTGGGACCCGCGACTGATCGAGCCGTTGCACCAGCAGTACCCCGACGGGCGCATCGATGAACACTTCATCCAGGCCTCGGCGGTGAGCAACAGCTTTGCCGCTACCGTGTGCAACCGCCTGCTGCGCGGCACCGACATGCGCCTGCCGGACGGCCTGACCCTGACGGGCGGCGATGGCCTGACCCGCGCCTTCTTCCGCACCAAGTTCTGGGAGGAAGACCCGCAAACCTACGGTGACATCGTGTTCCAGCCCGATGCCCTGCCCGAAGAGGTGGCCAGCACCCCGCTCAGCCACAGTCAGAAGAACGCCTTGTTGCGCTACGACGAAGACGAGCCCCTGCTGTTCGTCGGCCACTACTGGCGCAGCGGCCGCCCGGCGCCAATCCGCGCCAACCTGGCCTGCCTGGACTACAGCGCTGTGCTCTACGGCAAGCTGGTCGCCTACCGGCTGGATGATGAAACCCGCATCGACCCGCACAAGTTCGTCTGGGTCGACGTCGACCGCCCACAGGCCAACCAATGAACATTATCGAAGTGATGCGCCTGCCGCTGTCGGTCGACCTCAGCGGCTTCGTCCACCTGTTGCAGCGCCTGCAGGTGCCGCATCGGGTGAGCGAGGAGGGTGATGCCCAGGTGCTCTGGGCCCCCGACACCCTCGCCGAAGACGTGCTGCAACTCTACCAGCGCTACCCGGATGGCAACGCCGACATCCAGGCAGCAGAGGAACCTGTGGGAGCGGGCTTGTCGGGGCGCCGAACCGCCGCGAATGCCCCACCACAGCCCTCCCTGACGGAACAGGCCAAAGCTTGCAAAGTCACGACGATCACCTTGCTGCTGTGCTTCATCGTCGCCGGCCTGACCAGCCTGGGCGACAACTTCACGACCATCAGCTGGTTCACCTTCCTCGACTTCCGCGTCCAGGGCGATTACCTGTACTTCAGCCCGCTGGCGCAAACCCTGGACGCAGGCCAGTGGTGGCGCCTGGTCTCGCCCATGCTGCTGCACTTCGGCGTGCTGCACCTGGCCATGAACAGCCTGTGGTACTGGGAGCTGGGCAAACGCATCGAATTGCGCCAGGGCCCGTGGATGTTGCTGGGCCTGACCCTGCTGTTCAGCCTGGTGTCCAACCTGGCCCAGCACTACACCAGCGGGCCGAGCCTGTTCGGCGGCCTGTCCGGCGTGCTGTATGGCCTGCTCGGGCATGTGTGGCTGTTCCAGTGGCTGGCGCCCAACCGTTACTTCAACCTGCCCAAGGGCGTGCTGGTGATGATGCTGATCTGGCTGGTGGTATGCCTTACCGGCGTGGTCGGCACCCTTGGCCTTGGCCAGATCGCCAACGCCGCCCACGTGGGCGGGCTGCTCATCGGATGCCTGACCGGGCTCTTGGGTGGGGCGCTGGCCCGGCGTAAACTGTCGGCTTGAATCAGGAGACACTATGTCCACTTTCGCGCAAATGATCGAAAACATTACCCCGGAAATCTACGAAAGCCTGAAACTGGCCGTGGAAATCGGCAAATGGTCGGATGGCCGCAAGCTCACTGCCGAGCAGAAAGAGCTGTCGCTGCAGGCCGTTATCGCCTGGGAGATCAAGAACCTGCCTGAAGACCAGCGCACCGGCTACATGGGCCCGCAGGAGTGTGCGTCCAAGTCCGCGCCGATCCCCAACATTCTGTTCAAGTCGGACTCGGTACATTGATCGAACTCGCTCGTGGCTCGTTGAGCAAAATGGCGGTAAGCCTGCAGGCACCGGTGGTGCAATACAGCTTCCGCCTGGATGACACGCAGGTGGCGGTCAACCCGTTGATCGGCCAGCGCCTGCGCCTGGAATACCTCGGCACCATTCATTGCAGCCATTGCGGCAAGCGCACCAAGACCAGCTTCAGCCAGGGTTACTGCTACCCGTGCATGACCAAGCTGGCCCAGTGTGACGTGTGCATCATGGCCCCGGAAAAATGCCACTACGACGCCGGCACCTGCCGCGAACCGTCCTGGGGCGAACAGTTCTGCATGACCGACCACGTGGTCTACCTGGCCAACTCGTCGGGGATCAAGGTCGGCATCACCCGTGCCACCCAGTTGCCCACCCGCTGGCTCGACCAGGGTGCCAGCCAGGCCCTGCCGATCATGCGCGTGGCCACCCGCCAGCAATCCGGCCTGGTCGAAGACGTGCTGCGCAGCCAGGTGCCGGACCGCACCAACTGGCGTGCGCTGCTCAAGGGCGATGCCGAAGTGCTCGACCTGCCGGCCATTCGGGACCAGATTTTCGATGCCTGTGCCGACGGTTTGAGTGAGCTGCAAGCGCGTTTCGGCTTGCAGGCGATTCAGTCGCTACCCGACGCCGAAGTGGTGCAGATGAACTACCCGGTCGAGGCCTACCCGAAAAAGATCGTCAGCTTCAACCTCGACAAAGACCCGGTGGCCGAAGGCACGCTGCTGGGCATCAAGGGCCAGTACCTGATCTTCGATACCGGTGTGATCAATATTCGCAAGTACACGGCCTACCAGCTGGCCGTGCTCCAGTAAAAGGACCTCTACATGCGTACCGAACAACCGCAAGTGATCTACCTGAAGGATTACCAGGCGCCCGAGTACCTGATCGACGAGACGCACCTGACCTTCGAGCTGTTCGAGGACCACACCCTGGTTCACGCGCAACTGGTGATGCGCCGCAACCCGGCGCGTGGTGCCGGGCTGCCGCCACTGGTGCTTGATGGCCAGCAACTGGAGTTGCTGCGCGCTTCGCTGGATGACCAGGAACTGCACGCGGCTGACTATCAGCTGGACGTCGACAGCCTGACCGTGCACCCCAAGGCCGAGCGCTTCACCCTCGACACCACGGTGAAGATCCACCCCGAAAGCAACACCGCGCTGGAAGGCCTGTACAAGTCGGGCAAGATGTTCTGCACCCAGTGCGAGGCCGAGGGCTTCCGCAAGATCACCTACTACCTCGACCGCCCGGACGTCATGAGCACCTTCACCACCACGGTGATCGCCGAGCAGCATCGTTACCCGGTGCTGTTGTCCAACGGTAACCCGATCGGCAGCGGGCCGGCAGAAGATGGCCGCCACTGGGCGACCTGGGAAGACCCGTTCATGAAGCCTGCCTACCTGTTCGCGCTGGTAGCCGGTGACCTGTGGTGCGTCGAGGACACCTTCACCCGCCAGTCTGGCCGGGACGTGACCCTGCGCATCTACGTCGAGCCCGAGAACATCGACAAGTGCGACCACGCCATGGTCAGCCTGAAAAAGTCCATGCGCTGGGACGAAGAAGTCTATGGCCGCGAGTACGACCTGGACATCTTCATGATTGTTGCGGTCAACGACTTCAACATGGGCGCCATGGAAAACAAGGGCCTGAACATCTTCAACTCCAGCTGTGTGCTGGCCCGTGCCGAAACCGCCACCGATGCCGCGCACCAGCGCGTCGAAGGCGTGGTCGCCCACGAGTACTTCCACAACTGGTCGGGCAACCGCGTCACCTGCCGTGACTGGTTCCAGCTGTCGCTCAAAGAAGGCTTCACGGTGTTCCGCGATGCCGAGTTCAGTGCCGACATGAACTCGCGCACGGTCAAGCGTATCGAAGACGTCGCCTACCTGCGTACCCACCAGTTCGCCGAAGACGCCGGTCCCATGGCCCACCCGGTGCGCCCGGACAGCTTCATCGAAATCTCCAACTTCTACACCCTGACCGTGTACGAGAAGGGCGCCGAAGTCGTGCGCATGGTCCGCACCCTGCTGGGCGCCGAAGGTTTCCGCAAGGGCAGCGACCTGTACTTCGAACGCCATGATGGCCAGGCGGTGACCACCGACGACTTCATCAAGGCCATGGAAGACGCCAATGGTGTCGACTTCACCCAGTTCAAGCGTTGGTACAGCCAGGCCGGCACTCCTCGCCTGGAGGTCAGTGAAGCCTATGACGCTGCTGCGCAGACCTACAGCCTGACCTTCCGCCAGAGCTGCCCGCAAACCCCGGACAAGGCCGAAAAACTGCCGTTCGTGATCCCGGTGGAGCTGGGCCTGTTGGACGCCGAAGGCAATGACCTGCCGCTGCGCCTTGTCGGTGAAGCGGCTGCTGGCGGTACCAGCCGTGTGCTGTCGGTGATCGAGGCCGAGCAAACCTTCACCTTCCAGGGCATTCCGGCCAAGCCGCTGCCCTCGCTCCTGCGTGGCTTCAGCGCCCCGGTGAAGCTGAGCTTCCCGTATGACCGCGACCAGCTGATGTTCCTGATGCAGCACGACAGCGACGGCTTCAACCGCTGGGAGGCGGGCCAGCAGCTGTCGGTGCAGGTGCTGCAAGAGCTGATTGGCCAGCACCAGCGTGGTGAAGCGCTCAAGCTCGACCAGCGACTGATCACCGCCCTGGGCACCGTGTTGGGCAACGAAGCGCTGGACCCGGCCATGGTGGCCGAAATGCTTTCGCTGCCGGGTGAGGCGTACCTTACCGAGATCAGCCAGGTCGCCGACGTGGACGCCATCCACGCTGCCCGCGAGTTCGCCCGCCAGCAGATCGCCGATCAGCTGTTCGACGCCCTGTGGGCGCGTTACCAGGCCAACCGTGAAGTATCGCGCAGCACCGCTTACGTGGCCTCTGCCGAACACTTTGCACGCCGCAGCCTGCAGAACATCGCCCTGTCGTACCTGATGCAGAGTGGCAAGCCGCAAGTGCTGGAAGCGACCCTGGAGCAGTTCGACCAGTGCGACAACATGACCGAGCGCCTGACGGCGTTGGCGGTGCTGGTCAACTCACCGTTCGAGGCCGAACGCGCCAAGGCGCTGGACACCTTCGCCGAGCACTTCAAGGACAACCCGCTGGTCATGGACCAGTGGTTCAGCGTGCAGGCGGCCAGCGCGCTGCCGGGCGGGCTGGCGCGGGTCAAGGCGCTGATGCAGCACCCGGCGTTCACCCTGAAGAACCCAAATAAGGTCCGTGCGCTGGTGGGTGCCTTTGCCGGGCAGAACCTGGTCAACTTCCATGCGGCGGATGGCTCGGGGTATCGCTTCCTGGCGGACCTGGTGATCGAGCTGAATGCACTGAACCCGCAGATTGCTTCGCGGCAACTGGCACCGCTGACCCGCTGGCGCAAGTATGACGCTGCGCGTCAGGCCCTGATGAAGGGCGAGCTAGAGCGGATTCTGGCTTCCGGTGAGCTGTCCAGTGATGTGTATGAAGTGGTGAGCAAGAGCCTGGCGTAAGCCTGGTTGATCCTGGGGCCGCACAGCGGCCCCAGCTGTTCAAAGCCGACAACAAAACATAACACCCCGCCCGTTGTAATCCCGCAAACATCCCCGCTACGATCCCCTCAAGCTATTGCAGGCCTCTAGATCAGGCTTTTCGCAGTGCCTGCAGTGCATTGACCCACCAAGAAGAACACAACAGGGGGCAGTCATGAGGGAACAGCTACAGGCGCCAGCCAGGCGCGGTGCCTGGCCATGGGCAGCCAGCGCAGTGCTGGCACTGGCATTGGGGGTGTGGGCCGACAGCGTCCAGGCCGCCGCCGCCGACGAATACTCCACCGAATCTGCCAAGGCTAGCCAAAGCCTGTTGATCGGCGCCACCCATGCCGGCAAACGCCTGGTGGTGGTGGGCGATCGGGGTCACATCCTGTTCTCCGACGACCAGGGCAGCACCTGGACCCAGGCCCGCGTGCCCACCCGGCAACTGCTCACCGCCGTGTTCTTCCTCGACGACAAACGCGGCTGGGCCGTCGGCCACGATTCGCAAATCCTCGCCAGCAGCGACGGCGGGGCCACCTGGAACAAGCAGTTTGAAGACCTCGCCCGCGAAGCGCCCTTGCTCGATATCGCTTTCCTCGACGCCCGGCACGGCTTTGCCGTGGGGGCCTACGGCGCCTTGCTGGAAACCACCGACGGCGGACAGCACTGGCAGGACGTGGCCGAGCGCCTGGACAACCCCGACCAGCTTCACCTGAACGGCATTACCCGAGTGCGTGATGCCGGCCTGTTCATCGTGGGCGAGCAGGGCGGCATGTTCCGCTCCGCTGACTACGGCCAGACCTGGGCCAAGGTCGAAGGCCCGTACGAGGGCTCGCTGTTCGGCGTGATTGGCACCGCCCAGCCGCACACCCTGCTGGCCTACGGCCTGCGCGGCAACCTGTTCCGTTCCACCGATTTTGGTGACAGCTGGCAGCCGATCGAACTCAAGGCCGCGCGCGGCAACCTCGAATTCGGCCTGGCAAGCGCTACGCTTCTCGATGATGGCACCTTGGTGCTGGTCGGCAACGGCGGCAGCGTGCTGCGCAGCACCGATGGCGGCCAGACCTTCAGCGTGTACAACCGTGCCGACCGTATCGCCCTGGCCGGCGTCAGCGGCCTGGCCAACGGTGGCCTGCTGCTGGTAGGGCAGGGCGGTGTACACCTGGCGGATGCCCAAGGGGCCGAGGGGGCAAGCCGATGACCAGCAGGGAGAGCATTACCATGCACCCGCACCACCAGGACAAGGCCACGCTGCTTGAACGCTTGATCTTCAACCACCGCCCCGTGGTCATCGCCCTGTGCGTACTGGTGAGCATTTTCCTGTTCTGGCAGGCCACGCAGATTCGCCCCTCCACCAGCTTCGAGAAGATGATCCCGCTGCAGCACCCGTTCATCGAGCAGATGATGGAGCACCGCAACGACCTGGCCAACCTCGGCAACACCGTGCGCATCTCGGTCGAGGCAGTGAACGGCGACATCTTCGACAAGGACTACATGGAGACCCTGCGCCAGGTCCATGACGAGGTGTTCTACATCCCGGGTGTTGACCGTGCCGGGCTCAAATCGCTGTGGAGCCCCAGCGTGCGCTGGAGCGAGGTTACCGAAGAGGGCTTTTCCGGTGGCGAGGTGATCCCCAACACCTACAACGGTTCGCAGGACAGCCTCGACACCCTGCGCGACAACGTGCTCAAGTCCGGCCAGGTGGGGCGGCTGGTGGGCAACAACTTCAAGTCCAGCATCGTCGACGTGCCACTGCTGGAGAGCTACCCCGACCCGCAAGACCCGGGCAAGCAGGTGAAGCTGGACTACCAGCAGTTCTCGCACCTGCTGGAAGAAAAGATCCGTGACAAGTTCCAGGCCCAGAACCCCAACGTGAAGGTGCACATCGTCGGCTTCGCCAAGAAAGTTGGCGACCTGATCGACGGCCTGGTGATGGTGGCAATGTTCTTCGGCGTTGCTCTGGCGATCACTTGGGTACTGTTGTACTGGTTCACCTGGTGCATCCGCAGCACCATCGCCGTGCTCATCACCACCCTGGTGGCAGTGGTGTGGCAGCTGGGGCTGATGCATGCGGTGGGCTTTGGCCTGGACCCGTACTCGATGCTGGTGCCGTTCCTGATTTTCGCCATCGGCATTTCCCACGGGGTGCAGAAGATCAATGGCATTGCCTTGCAGTCGAGCGACGCGGATAACGCCCTCACGGCGGCGCGTCGCACCTTCCGCCAGCTGTTCCTGCCGGGGATGATCGCCATCCTCGCCGACGCCGTAGGCTTCATCACCCTGCTGATCATCGACATTGGCGTGATCCGCGAGCTGGCCATCGGCGCCTCCATCGGCGTGGCGGTGATCGTGTTCACCAACCTGATCCTGCTGCCGGTGGCCATTTCCTACGTTGGCATCAGCAAGAAGGCCATCGAACGCAGCAAGAAGGACGCCACCCGCGAACACCCGTTCTGGCGTCTGCTGTCGAACTTTGCCAGTGCCAAGGTGGCGCCGGTGTCGGTGGTGCTGGCGCTGGTCGCCTTCGCCGGTGGCCTGTGGTACAGCCAGAACCTGAAAATCGGTGACCTCGACCAGGGCGCGCCAGAGCTTCGCCCCGATTCGCGCTACAACCAGGACAACAGCTTCATCATCAGCAACTATTCCACCAGCTCCGACGTGCTGGTGATCATGGTCAAGACCCCGCCGGAGCAGTGCTCGATCCACTCGACCATGGCACCGATCGACGAGCTGATGTGGACCATGCAGAACACCCCGGGCGTGCAGTCGGCGATTTCCCTGGTGACCGTGTCCAAGCAGGTGATCAAGGGCATGAACGAGGGCAGCCTGAAATGGGAGACCCTGTCGCGCAACCCGGACATCCTCAACAACTCCATTGCCCGTGCCGATGGCCTGTACAACGGCGACTGCTCGCTGGCGCCGGTGCTGGTGTTCCTCAACGACCACAAGGCCGAGACCCTGGAGCGGGTCACTGCCGTAGCAAAGGCGTTTGCCGACAGCCACAACAAGGAAGGCCTTCAGTTCCTGCTGGCGGCGGGTAACGCCGGGATTGAAGCGGCGACCAACGAAGTGATAAAGTCGGCCGAGCTGACCATCCTGATCCTGGTTTACATCTGTGTGGCGGTGATGTGCCTGATCACCTTCCGCTCGTTTGCCGCCACCCTGTGCATTGTGTTGCCCTTGGTGTTGACCTCGGTGCTGGGCAACGCGCTGATGGCCTACATGGGCATCGGGGTGAAAGTGGCGACCCTGCCGGTGGTGGCGCTGGGTGTGGGTATTGGCGTGGACTACGGCATCTACATCTACAGCCGCCTGGAAAGCTTCCTGCGTGCCGGGCTGCCGTTGCAGGAGGCCTATTACCAGACCCTGCGTTCGACCGGTAAAGCCGTGTTGTTCACCGGCTTGTGCCTGGCCATTGGCGTGTGCACCTGGATCTTCTCGGCGATCAAGTTCCAGGCGGACATGGGGCTGATGCTGACCTTCATGTTGCTGTGGAACATGTTTGGCGCGTTGTGGCTGCTGCCGGCGCTGGCGCGGTTCCTGATCAAACCGGAGAAAATGGTGGGCAAGGAGGGTGGCTCGATTTTCGCCCATTGATTGAACGGGGCCGCTTTGCGGCCCATCGCAGGCAAGCCAGCTCCCACAGGGACTGCACAGGCCTTGAGGTCGATGCGATCCCTGTGGGAGCTGGCTTGCCTGCTATGGGCTGCAAAGCAGCCCCGGGGTTATAATGGCGCCACATCTCTCACAGGTACCCCCATGTCCCCCCTCGCCACCGCCCTG
Source organism: Pseudomonas sp. NBRC 111133 (assembly GCF_001320605.1). Lineage (NCBI taxonomy): Bacteria > Pseudomonadati > Pseudomonadota > Gammaproteobacteria > Pseudomonadales > Pseudomonadaceae > Pseudomonas > Pseudomonas sp. NBRC 111133. The sequence continues at coordinate 34,095 of NZ_BCBJ01000058.1, forward strand.
CAAACCTGCGACATGCTCCTGATCGATGGCCTGCACGCCTTCGACTTCACCGCCGACGAATCCGGCCTCACCGTCGAATGCATGGACGGCCGTCAGCTGCGCCGCTGGTCCTTCACTCCCGAGCAAGTCGCCGCCGCCATCGCGACGGGTGATGAATGGCAACTCAACGATGCCGATGGCGAGCATCGGCTAGTCTGTATGAGTGCCTTTCGTGCCCCGGACGACGACCAAGATGAACCGGATCTGGACGAGCCTGCTGACCGCTAGCCTGATGAGCCTGACTATTCACGCCCACGCCGCTACCTTGCTGGTGGGCAGTTACACCGATGGCGCCAGCCAGGGTATCTACCGCTACCAGTTCGACGACAAGCGCGGCCACATCGACCCCACGCCGCAGCAGGTGGTGAAAAGCGTCAGCCCCTCATGGCTGGTGCTGTCCGCCGATCAGCGCCTGCTGTTCGCGGTCAATGAAACCCCGGGTGGCCACGCTAGCAGTTTCACTGTCAGTGCCAAGGGCGAGATCAAACCGCTCAATCAGGTGGCCAGCAAAGGCGACGAGCCGACGCACGCCAGTATCAGCCGTGACCAGCGTTTCCTGTTTGTGGCCAACTATGCGGTCAACCCCGACCCGGGTGGCAGCCTGGTGGTAATCTCGGTGGCCAAGGACGGTAAGCTCAAGCAGGTTGTGCAGCAACTACGGCACAAGCCAAGTGGCGTCAACCCCGAACGCCAGGTAGGGGCCCATGTGCATTCGCTGGTGTTGTCGCCCAACGGCCAGCATCTGTATGCCAGCGACCTGGGCGCAGACAAGGTGTTCATCTACCGCTACGACGGTGCCAGCCCGGACCAGCCGTTGAGCCCAGCCATTCCGGCCTCGGTAGACCTGCCACCCGGCAGCGGGCCACGCCACCTGCTGTTCGACGCCAAGGGCCGGCATGTCTACCTGACGCTGGAAATGAGCGGTGAAGTGGTGATGTTCGACGTCAAGGACGATGCCCTACTCGAACGCCAGCGCCTGCCGCTGACCGAACAGCAAGAAGCTGCGGCCAAGGCGGCGGGCGGCCTGCACCTTTCGGCGGACGGTCGTTTCCTGTACGTCAGCAACCGCGGCACCGCCAACGAGATCGTGGTGTTCAGCGTAGGCAAGCAGGACGGTCAGCTGACCTTCCTGCAACGTCGTTCTGTGGAAGGCGATCACCCCAGGGAATTTGCCCTCGCTCCGAGTGACAACTTCCTGCTGGTGGCCAACCAGAAGAGCAACCAGATCGTGGTGATACGTCGCGATCCGCGCAGTGGCAAGCTGCTGGAGACGGTGCAGACGTTGAAACAGGATGCCCCATCGGACCTCAAGTTCATCGAGTGATATCGATCGGCGTGATAATCGATACTGCCGCAATGAATTTTTGCGTTCGGCCTCGGCGGCGTAAGTTTGACCCAAGGCCCAAACGGGCCACCGTCAAACCACCGCCGTCGAGGTCAGCCCAGATGAACTTCAATCTCTTCCCGGTCATTGCCGCATCCGCCATTTCCGCTTCGGTCGTACTGCCGGCCCATGCCCATGCCGACAGCAGCGGCAAGGCTGCTGTCACTCACAGCTACACCGAGCAGTACCTGCGCCAGAGCGCGAACTTCCATGCGGCCCTCAGCAGCAAGCAGCATCACTGATTCGGCCTATGTGAGGTCTCTGTGGGAGCGGGCTTGCCCGTGAATACCGGCAAAGCCGGTGCCATCCACCGCGGTGCCTGCTTCGCGGGCAAGCCCGCTCCCACAGCAACCCCATTTTCAGCCGATTGGTTGTTCAGCGAACCATGATTGCCTTGAACAACTCCGAAGCCAGCCACCCCTCCAGCCAGCTCCGCACCCGCGGATAAGCCGCCTCGGCGAACCACTGCGGTTCGACCCCGGCAAACTGGCGCATCAGGGGCAGCAACGCGGCATCGGCAAGGCTCGGGTGATCAGCCAACAGGTAAGGCCGGCGTTCAAGCAAGCCTTCAAGCTCCGCCAGCCAGGCTTCGGCCTGCTGACGGTAATGCTCGCGGGAATGCTCCGGGTAACGTTCGGCATACTTGTACAGGTTTACCTGCGCCTTGAACGTGCTGTCGTTCCGCGCAATCAGCCCGTCAGCCACCTGCGCCGCCGCAGGGGCTGCCTGCAAGCGCCAGTCCTGCGGGTCGTTTTGTGCCAGCGCCCAGCGCATGATGTCCAGGCTCTCTTCGAGCACCCCGGCACCGGTATCCAGCACCGGCACCGTGCCCTTGGGCGACAAGGCCAGCAGCTCTGCCGGCTTGTTCTTCATCGCCACCTCGCAGATTTCTAACTCGCAGCCGGCATAGCGCAGGGCCAGGCGCGCACGCATGGCCCAAGGGCAGCGGCGGAACGAGTAGAGGATCACCCGCACACCTCCACGTCACTCAGGCCATTGCCCTGGCGACGCACCTGGATCTGTACCGGAATGCGCTCGTGCATTTCCTGCACATGGGAGATCACTGCCACCTTGCGGCCTTGGGCCTGCAGGCCGTCGAGCGCGTCCATCGCCAGTTGCAGCGACTCGGGGTCCAGGCTGCCGAAGCCTTCGTCGATGAACAGCGATTCGATGCGCAGGGTACTGGAGGCCATCGATGCCAGGCCCAAGGCCAGGGCCAGCGACACCAGGAAGGTTTCCCCGCCCGACAGCGAGTGTACCGAGCGCAGCTCATCGCCCATCTCGGTGTCCAGCACCAGCAGGCCGAGGGCGCTGCCGCCACGCTTGAGGCGGTAACGGCGGGCTAGCTGACGCAGCTGGGCGTTGGCGTGGTGCAGCAGCAAGTCGAGGTTGTAGCCTTGGGCAATCTTGCGGAACACATCGCCCGAGGCCGAACCGATCAACGCGTTCAGGCGAGCCCAGCGTTGCCACTGCTGATGAGCCTGTTCGATTTCGGCCGCCAGTGCCTGATGGGCCTGCTGGCGACGCTGGTCGTCGGCCTGCTGGGCGCGCAGTTCGGCGCACTGCTGTTCGTGGTTGGCCAGGCGTTCGCGCAGCGCGGTCAGGGCTTGCTCCAGAGCTTCGGCCGAAGTGTCCACGGTCATGTGCGCGGCGTGCTGTTGCAGGCGTTGCGCACGTTCCTGCAGCAGTACGCGGCCTTGTTCGATGGCCTTTTCCGCGCCTTGCAGGCGTTGGCGCAATTCATGGACGTGCGTGTCATCCATGGCCAGCAGGCGATCCAGCCCGTCGTCATCCAGCTCCGGGTGCTCGCTGCGCCACTGGCTGATCTGGCCCTGCAACTGCTGGCACTCGGTGTCCAGTGCCTGTTGCTGCTGGATGTTGGCTTTGAGTTCGCTGGCCAGCTGCACGCCCTGGGTGCGCAACGCTTGCAGGCGTTGGGCGGTGTCGGCGTCGAGGGCGCGGGCCTGTTCCAGCGTGGTGTCCATGTGCTGCTGCCAGGCTTCGGCACTGGTGTGTTCGCCAAGCAGTTCGCCGAGGCAGGCCTGGGCCTGCTGGCGTTGCTCGTCGAGGGCGGTCAGTGTCTGCAGCAACTGCTGCTGGCCTTGTATACGTGCCTGTTGCTGGTCGCGCAGCTTGTCCAGTTGGGCCTGACGGGCTTGCTGTTCCTCCAGTTCGTCCTTGCGTTGCTCCAGTTGTTGCAGGCGCTGGGCGATCTTTTGGTCCAGGGCAAGGAAGGCATTGGCCGGGTCGTCGCTCAAGGCCTTGACGGCTTCTTCGGGCAATACGCCGGCCAGGTCGTCGAGGCCTTGCTGCAGTTGCTGCTCGTCGTTGGCCAGAGCCTGGTGCTGTTGCTCCAGGTGGCGCTGGGCCTGCTGTTGCGCTTCGTGGGCGGCCTGCAGTTGCTGATTGAGGCGGGCTGCCTCTTTTTGCAGGGCGAGCAGGGCGCTCTGACGCTTCTCGTCCTGGCCGATTTCTTCGTCCAGGCGTCGCAACTGGCTGTCGAGCCAGGTGCTGCGGGCCTTGTCGTCCTGCGGGGCGAGAGCAGGCCACAGGCTATGTGCCTGCACCTCGGCTACTTGAGTCTGCAGTTGCTCGCCCAGTTGCAGTTGTTGCTGCTGATAGTCTTTGAGCTGGGCGTTGACCACACCCAACTGGGTGCGCAGCTCCACCAGTTTGCTGTTGAGGGTTTCCACCTGCTTCTGCGCGGCGCCCACCTCGGCCTGGTCGTGACGTCCCAGGCTTTGCAGCAGTGCTTCGGGTTGATGGAACGGGTGCTCGGCGCTGCCGCATACCGGGCAGGGTTCGCCATCGCGCAACTGGCCACGCAGTTCTTCAACGCTGGTATTGCGCGCCAGACGCTGGCGCTCCAGCAGCTGACGGGTAAGGTCAAGTGCCTGTCCGGCGGCTTCCAGCTCGGCCTTGGCGGCGGTGCCCTCGGTAATCAGCTGCTGGCGCTGCTGCATGGCTTGCTGTTGCCGCTCGCGCACGGCGTCCAGGTGCTGGCGCAGCTCCATTTCGCGGCCATGCAGGCGCGACAGCTGTTCAACGGCGCGATGCTGCTTGCGGTTGTCCTGCAGCATGCCGCCCAGCAGGTCGATCTGTTCCGCCAGGGCGTGCGGTTCGGCCTTGGCTTCGCGGAACAGCAGGTCGTAGGTGTCGCGTTCGGCCTGCAAGTGCGCATTGGCCTGGCTGGCCAAAGCTTGCAGGCCAGGCAGTTCCTCACGGCCCTTGGCCAGACGGCCGCCGATCAGCATCACCTGCTTCAGTTGCGGCAGGTAGGCATGCCAGGCATCGGCCAGGCCCGCCAGGTGCTGGCTGTCGGCGAGCGCGGTGTCGATCTGGGCCAGTTGCTGCACGCTGCGTTGCTGGTTGTGCTCCAGCTGCTGTAACTGTTGCTGGCCGTCGGCAACGTGCTGTGCGGCCTGTTCGCTGCTGCTGCGCTGCGCGGCCAGTTCCTGGTCCAGGCGGGCCAGGTTGTCCTGGGCGGCAAAGGCCTGGCGCAGGCGCGGGGCGTTTTCACCGTGCCGGGCCTGGTTGTCGGCCAGCGCTTGGCGGGCATTGTCCAGTGCCTGTTCAAGTTCACGGGTACGCCGTAGCAACTCAGTTTGTTGCTGTTGCTGTTCAGCGATCGTCGCTGCGACTGGCGCCAGTTGAGCGGTCAGCGTTTGCTGGCGATGGAACTGGTGACGCTGCGGCGCCAAACGCTCCAGGCGAACGAGGTCCAGGCGAGGTTCGGCCAGTTGCTGCCAGTCCTGCTCGGCGGCCTGCAGCGCGGTGCCGGCTTCGGTGTACTGGGCCTGCAGTTGGCGTTGTTCATTCAACCAGTTGCGCTGCTGCTCCAGCTGACGCTCGTCGGCCTGGTCGGCCTTGAACTGCTGCTGCGCTTGCACCAGGCGCTGGTCTAGCTCGGCGCGGGCTTCAGCGGCCATTGGCAGCAGGTGGCTGGCACGGTCCTTCAGGGCGTTGTGGGCTTCACCGGCTTCACGGGCCTTGCTGAAGGCGCGTTGGCCCAAGCGGGTGTAGATGGCGGTGTTGGTGAGCTTTTCCAGCAGTTCGCTGCGCTCTTTGTCGTCAGCCTTGAGGAAGGCCCCGAACTCGCTCTGGGCCAGCATCACGGCGCGGGTGAACTGCTCGAAGTTCAGTCCGAGGCGGGCTTCGATGAGTTGCTTGTACTCGTTCTTGGCGCTAGCCAGCACTTGCTCGCTGTCCAGGTCATAGAAACTCTGACGGCTCAGCTGAAGTTTGCCGTTGGCTTTGTCGCGGGCGCGGTTGGCTTCCCAGCGGGCGCGGTAGCGGCGGCCATCGATGCCGACGAAATCAACTTCGGCAAAGCCGCTGCCGGTGCCGCGGCGCAGCAGGTTGCGTGGGTCGGACGTGGGTATTTCGCCCTCGGCGTCCGGCACCTTGGCCTCGCGGCCGATGTCATTGAGCCGGGGCACGGTGCCGAACAGCGCCAGGCACAGGGCGTCGAGTAGGGTGCTTTTGCCGGCCCCGGTCGGCCCGGTGATGGCGAACAGGCCGGCACTGGCCAAGGGTTCTGCGGTGAAATCGATGTCTATCGGGCCGGCCAGCGATGCCAGGTTTTTCAGGCGGATGGCGAGAATCTTCATGGCTGCTCTTCTTCCTGCTGCACGTCCTGCAACAGCAGGGCAAAGTCGGCCAGGGCCTGTTCGTCGGCGGGGTTGCCGTAGGCCTGTTCCCAGGCGCGGCTGAACAGGTCTTGCGGGGTCATCTGGGCCAGTTCGACAAAGGCCAGGTCATCGTCTTCGGCGTGGGTACGGCCGGCGTATTCGGCGCTGATGCGGATCAGTCGCACGGCTTTGCCTTCCAGGGCGGTTTCGATCTGCTGGCGCAGGTCGGGTTGCGGCTCGTCCAGTATCACCCGCACTTCTAGCCAGGGCTGGCGGTTGGGGTCTTCGAGCAGGTCGACTACCGGCAGGTCAGCCAGTTGCTGCAGCAGTTCGCCCAACGGTGCCGGGCCAACCCGTTGCAGGGCCACGGCGCGCGGTACCGGGCGCGGCTCGACGCTGACCAGGCCGCTGCCGTCCAGCTCCACTTCCAGCACCTGGTGCGGGTAGTTGATTTCGGCAAACGACAGCGGGATCGGCGAGCCGCTGTAGCGGATACGTTCTTCGCGGTTGACCTTCTGCGGCTTGTGCAGGTGGCCCAGGGCAACGTAGCTGATGGCCTTGTCGAACAGCTTGGCCGGCAGCGCCTCGGCGTTGCCGATGATCAGGCTGCGCTCGGAGTCCTCCGACACCGCCCCACCGGCCATGTGCGCATGGCTGATGGCTATCAGCGCCTGGTCTTTCTTGCGTTTTTTTTGCGCGGCGGCGATCAGTTGCTGGTGTACCTGAGTAATGCCTTGCAGGTAGTCGTCACCCAGGTGCGGGCCAGTCACTTCGGCCGGGCGCAGGAAGGGCAGGGCCAGGCACCAGGCCGCGACCTTGCCACGGCCATTGGTCAGCGGAATCAACAGGCGCTCGGCATCCAGCTGGCCTTCGTCCAGCCAATGCACACGGCCCAGCGCATGGGTACGCAGGCGGCGCATCAAGGCGGCGGGCAACTCGATGCGCGAGCCCGAGTCGTGGTTGCCGGCGATCATCACGATATCCAGCTTGGGCTGCTGTTCGTGGGCTCGGACGATGAAGTCGTAGAGGCGTTCCTGGGCTTTGACCGGCGGGTTGACCGTGTCGAAGATATCGCCCGCGATCAGCAGCGCATCCGGCTGGCGCAGGCGCAGCTGGCCGAGCAACCAGTCGAGGAAGCAGGCGTGTTCGAAGTCGCGTTCCTGGCCGTGCAGGCTTTGGCCCAGGTGCCAGTCGGAGGTATGAAACAGACGCATGGATGACCTGTGGGTGTCGAGTCGGGCAAGCGGGGAAAGGGCGGTATGGTAACCCAAGCGTGGGGCTGCTGCGCAGCCCATCGCTGGCAAGCCAGCTCGCACATGCATCGCGCTTGGCTGGCATTTTTGTCAGTTGCGTTGCAGTTGCTTGTGGCTGAAAAATTGTGTTTGAGGAACCTGCAACTGGCTCACCTACCTGAAGCGAGGCGATGATTTTGGTACAGGTCTATATGGCATACGGATATTCCGAACGGTCATCGAGAAGGACAGTGCTTGGTTTCAATGGCGAGCGGCTTGCCGTTGAGTTGGCGAGTTATCTGCTGGGCAATGGGTATCGTGCGTTCAGCCCTGTGCTCATGCGCTTTCTGTCACCGGACAACTTCAGCCCGTTTGGAGAGGGTGGGAGTAATAGCTATGTGTACTGTCTGAATGATCCTGTTAATCAGCGCGACCCTGATGGACATGCAGGGGAGGCATTCATACGAAACGCCCCTACACGGATTGCATTTAGAAAACCATCAAAAAATCCGCCTTCCCCACAGAGGCTCATGAAACAGTACAACAAGCTGGGTAACCAAATAGTCGCAAACACGATTGCCAACAATAGCGGGGCTAACCAGACGCTGCACCAGCAGCAATTAGCCATAGCTAGATCCTTGGCAAGCTCTGCATTTCAGCACCTACCTAAAAGACAAAAGATAGCGTTGGGAAATCTGCGTGTACCTGAGACGCCAATGATCGATGCACTCCAGAATCCTGCTGATCCCTTCCCGCCAATGTTGCAATCTGTTGATAACGTTGATGGAGTACGGAATCCGGCCCCGCCTGTTCAAACGACTGCACGACTGAGAGGTGCTGGAGACGTTGTTCAAGATAGGCGCGCATTTGTAGGCGCGGGTTTACCTGCGAAGAGGCCGGCTCAGGTCGCCAATTACTTGGGATAAAGCGGCGGCAGCCCGCCATTCTCCCCGGCCGGCAGCAACACCTGCTCAGCCGGCGGAATGGTACCAATCGCCCGCCACAATTCCTCACCCTGCCAATACTGGCCACTCTCGCTGTACAGCGCCCCGTTCAACCCATCCAGCGCATTCGACAATGGCACGAACCGCGCCGCCATCTCGGCCAGGGTTTCCGGCTGTTGCCGGGCCCAGGCGTCCAGCGCCTGGCGGGTGGCCTGAGGGTCGTTGGCCTGGCAGGCGCGCTTGAGGTCGTCCAGCAGGGTGCGTGGGCTTGGCCCGTTCTGCGCGGCGCGCAGCACCGCCGGTTGTGAGCGGGCGCGCCACCACAGGGCGAAGCCCAGCACGGTGGTGAGGGCGAACACCAAGGTGGCCAGCTGCCAGGGCCACAGCAGGGTACTGGCGCTGCTGTTGTCACCTACCGGGGTGTCGGCGCTCAATGCCGGGTTGTCCTGCACGTTCAGGGTGCGCGCTGGCAGGCTGGTGTGCTCCAGGTGGTCTTCGCGGGTGTTCCACCAGGCCACTTCCAGCGCCGGCAGGGCCAGCGTGCCGGCGTGGGTGGGCACCAAGGCTTCGCGCTCTTCGCGGTTGGCGGTCATGCCACGGTCGCTGATTTCGTTGCGTAGCAGTGGCTGGTCGGGGTAGCGGCGCAAACCGGTGATTTCGGTGGCCGGCAGTGGCGGCAGCTGGGTGCTGGACAAACCTTCGGCACGCAGGGTGATGTTGCGGGTCAGCGAGTCGCCAATCTGCACTTGCTGGTTGCCGGGGTCGGGGTTCCAGTGTTCCTCCAGCGTCAGGCTGCGCGCCGGCAACCAAGGTACGCCTGCGGGCCATGTGGCCGGAATGGGGCGCACGGTCAGGCGCAGCGGCAGTGAACTCACCTGCACCTGGTGGCCGGCGCGGGCCGTGGCATTGGCCTGCGCGTTTTCGTCGCTGCTGGCGGCGGCTGTGGCGGTGAAGGTCAACGGCGGGATGTCGAGGGTGCCGCTTTGCTGGGCATACACGGCATAGCGGGTTTCGATCACGCCGTGGCGTACGCCGTTGATTTCCTTTTCATAGGTGCGCGATTCGCCCAGCGGCTCGACCTTGGCGTTATCCAGTTGCAACGGGCTCAGGCTGCTGTCGTCGTACAGCGCTACCGAGTGGTAGATGCGCAGGGTCAGCATGGCCTGGGCCTGGACGTAGACGTCGGTACTGTCGAGGGTTGCCTCGATGAATACCTGAGAGGCGCTGTCTGGCCGGCTGGCATCGGCCTGCAGCACTTGCAGCTCGATGGCCTGGCTGTGCGACTGGCCCAGTTGCAGCTCAGGAATGCGCAGGCTGCCGCTGCGCCGCGGCAGCAGGGTAATTATCCAGCGGGTGCTGGCGCGGGTTTCGCCATCGAGGGTGTGCAGGCTGTTCAGCTGGCGCGTGCCGCGTACCTCGAAGTCACCTTCCAGGGCGCGCAGGTCGGGCTTGCCGAACTGGGTCACGTCCTGGCTTTCCAGGGTCAGTTCCAGGCTTTCGCCAGCTTCCAGGCGGGTACGGTCTACGCTGGCTTGCAGCAGCGGTTCAGCCTGGGCCAGCACGGCCCACAGCAGGGTGAGAAGCAAGACGCCGAAGCGACTCATCGTGGGGTTTCCTGATGCAATTGCTGTTCATACCAGAATTTGCGCCGCAGCAGCTCCGCCGGGTTGTCGGGGATCTCCCGCAGCCATTGTTCCAGGGCCTGGCGTTGTTCGGCATCGAGATTGGTCGATACCGGGCGCTGCGGCGGCTGGATCACGCTGTCATCGGCGCCCGCCTGGTTACCGGGCGCTGCCTGGCTGTTGTTGCTGTCTTCGCCGGGTTGTTCGGCGCTGGCTTGTTCGTCGTTGCCGGGTGTGCCCTGGGTGGGGCTGCTGGCCGAGCTACTGTTGCCCTCGGTTTCGCTGCCGGGTGTGCCTTGGGCGTCGCTGCTGGCTGGCTGTTCTTCGGCCTTGGCCTCGCGCTGTTGCAACAGTTGCTGCACCAGCGCCTGGTTGTCCAGCGCCGCTTGCAGGTCGGGTTGGCGCTCCAGGGCTTGCTCGTAGGCGTCCAGGGCGGCCTCCAGTTCGCCGCTGCGGGCCAGGGCATTGCCTCGATTGTAGTGGGCAGCTGCCGTGTCGCCATGGGAAAACGCTTCGGCGGCACCGGCATAGTCGCCGGCCTGGTACAGGGCCATGCCGCGCCACTGCGGGTTTTGGAAGTGACGTGCGGCGCTGGCCGGGCGGTTCTGTTCCAGCAGGCGCTGGCCTTGCTGGTCGGGACGCAGCCACAGGTCGTTGAACTCGAAGGCCTGGCTGGGCTGTGGCAGGGCCAGCAGCAGCGGCAGGCAGAACAGCCAGCCCCGCCGGCCTGCGCAGGCAGCCAGCAGCAACAGCGGGATCAGCAGCCAGTAACCCTGGTCAGCCCAACTGTCCAGTTGCAGGGTCTGGCCGTCATTGCGCGCAGTGCGCGGGTTATCGAACAAGCCCAGGCCGCGCAGGTCCAGGTCGTCGACGCGGGCATGCCGGTAGCGCCCCCCGGTGCCGCTGATAAAGCCCTTGAGGCCGGCACTGTCCAGGCGCGGCAGCAGGATGCCGCCTTGCTCATCCTTGAGGTATTCGCCATTGGCCTGGCGCACCGGGGCGCCTTCGCGGCTGCCGATGCCCAGCATCAACAGGCTGGGGCCCTGGCGGCCGAGGGCCTGGCTGATGCCTTGGCGCTCCGGGGCACTGAGCGACGAGCCGATCAGCAGCAAACGGCCTTGGCCCAGGCCGCTCTGGGCCAGTAGCGCCAGGCCTTTTTGCACGGCCAGGTCGGCGCGTTGGCCAGCTTGCGGCATGATCGACGGGTCGATGGCCTCCAGCAGGTTGCGGGTGGTGGCCAGGTCATCGGACAGCGGCACCAGTGTGTGTGCGGAACCGGCATACACCACCAGCGCGGTCTGGCTGTCGCGGCGGTGTTCAAGCAGGTCGAGTATTTTGCGCCGGGCCTGCTCCAGGCGGTTGGGCGGGCTGTCCTCAGCCAGCATTTGCGGGGTAAGTTCCAGCAGGATCACCAGTGGGTCTGCCGGGCGTTGGCGGTTTTCTTCCACGCGCTGCCAGCTGGGCCCGAGCAGGGCCAGGATCACCAGTGCCCACGCCAGCCCCAGCGCCACCCATGGCAGTTTGCTGGTGCTACCGTTGCCGCCGCCCAGCAATACGCCATGGAATGCTGGCGGCAGAATCATCTGCCAGCGCCCGGCGCGCTTACGCCGGTGCCACAGCTTGAACAGCAGCCAGCCGAGCAGGGGCAAGGCCAGCAGCCAGAGTGGGCGCAGCCATTGGGGCCACAGTTCGATCATCGCCGCCTCCTCAGGCGCAAGCGCTTCAGGCGTTGGCGCCATTCCGGGTGCGGCTGCAGGAAGCGCGGTTTGCGCAGCAGGCGTTGCAGCAGGTTGTCGGGCCATTGCACGGCCACCACCAGCAGCACGCTGAGCAACAGCGCCAGGGCCAATGGCCAGGCGTACAGCGCCTGGGCCGTACGTGCCTGGGTGGGTTGCTGGGCGACCGGTTCCAACTGGTCGAGTGTGTCGCCGATGGCGTCCAGTTCGGCGCCGTCGTGGGCACGGAAATAGGCACCGTGGCTGATGTCGGCGATTTCCTTGAGCGAGGCTTCGTCCAGGTCCAGGCTTGGGTTGAGGCCGAGCAGGCCGGGGGTGCCACTGGCTTCGGGGTTGGCACCGATGCCGATGGTATAGATGCGCACGCCTTCCTGGGCTGCCAGGCGGGCGGCGGTCAGCGGGTGGATTTGCCCGCCGTTGTTGGCACCGTCCGTAATCAGTACCAGCACCCGGCTTTGTGCCGGCCGCTGGCGCAGGCGTTTGACCGCAAGGCCGATGGCGTCGCCGATGGCGGTGTTTTTACCGGCGATGCCGATTTGTGCTTCGTCGAGGAAGGTGCGCACGGTGCGCCGGTCGAAGGTGAGCGGCGCCTGCAGGTAGGCCTGGCTGCCGAACAGGATCAGGCCCACGCGGTCACCTTCGCGGTCCTGCAGAAAGTCGCCCATCAGCGCCTTGACCAGGTCGAGGCGGCTGATGTCTTCGTTCTTCCACTGCATGTCGGGGAAGTCCATCGACCCGGACACGTCCACCGCCACCAGCAGGTCGCGGCCGCTGGCGGCCACCGGCACCGGATCGCCCAGCCACTGCGGGCGGGCAGCCGCGCACAGCAGCAACAGCCAGATGACCACGAACGGTGCCTGCTGGCGCCAGGTTGGCAGGTTGAGCCGTGCGCGGCGCCCGGCCAGGCCTTCCAGTTCGTTGAGGAAGCCCACCTTGAGCACCGGCTCGCCGCTGTCGGCTGCAGGCAGCAGCAGGCGTGCCAGCCATGGCAGCGGTAGCAGCGCGAAGACCCACGGCCAGGCCAGTTCAAACATGCTTGCGGATCCAGGTTTCCACGGCCTGGCTGAGCCCGGCGATGGCTTTGTCGTCGAGCTTGCACTCGGGTTTGTAGGCGCCTTCGACCAGCACCATCCAGCGGGTCAGGCCGGCGGCCGGGCAGCGGTTGTCGAGAAACGCCAGCCATTGGCGGCCATTGAGGGTGTGGCTGTTGGCACCGGGATAGTGGTTGCGGCACAGGCGCTTGAGCAGGGCGTTGATCTGTTGCAGCCAGGCGCCGGCCGGTGCGCCATCGTAGGGGCGTGGCAGGAGGGCCAGTTCGGCCAGGGCGGCCACGCGCACCGGGTCGAGCGGTTGCTCGGCACGCACGATGCGGCGTTTGCCCGGGCGCCAGCGGCGCAGCCGCCACAGGCCCCAGCCCAGTAGCGGCAGTAGGGCCAGCAACAGCCACCAGCCCGGTGCCGGTGGCCATAAACCGATAGGTGCCGGGTCGATCAGTGGGTGCAACTGGTCGAGAGGGTTCATGACGCGCTCCGTGGCCGCTGAGCGTTCAGGTACTCGCGCAGTTGCTCGATCATTTCGCTTTGCGTGCTCAGTGGCATCAGGACCACACGCAGCTTCTGCGCCATCAGCTCCCAGCGCTCGATGCGTGCTTCGGCCTGCTGGCGGTAGGCCTGGCGGAGGTTGGCGTCGAGGGTGTCGAGCTCCAGCTGGGCGCTACGCTGGGCGAAGCGCAGCAGGCCGGCGGCCGGCAGGGCATGGTCGAGTGGATCGGACACCGGTAGCAACAGCAGGTCGCAATGGCGCGAGAGCATGGCCAGGTGCTGCTCCACCTGGGCGCTAAGCGAGCGTTCATCGCAAATCACGATGGCCAGGCTGCCGGGGCGCAGCACTTCGCGGGCGCGGCGCAGGGCCAGGCCGAGGCTGTCGGCCCCGGGCGTGGCTTCGGTGTGCAGTGCCTGGTTGACCTTGGCCAGGCGGTTGAGCAGTTGCAGCAGGCTTTGCTTGCTGCGCCGAGGTTTGATTTCGTGGTGTTCGTTGTCGCCGAACACCAACCCGCCGATGCGGTCGTTGTGGCCGAGCGCGGCCCAACCGAACAGGGCAGCGGCCTGTGCCGCCAATACCGACTTGAACATCAGCCCCGAGCCGAAAAACAGCCGCTGGCTTTGCTCGACGAGGATGAAGATCGGCCGCTCGCGCTCTTCGTGGAACAGCTTGGTGTGCGGCTCCTGGGTGCGCGCGGTCACCCGCCAGTCGATGTTGCGCACATCGTCGCCGGCCTGGTACACGCGCACCTGGTCGAAGTCCACCCCGCGCCCGCGCAGCTTGGAATGGTGCAGGCCCACCAGCGGGCTGCGCTGGCCGGGCTTGGAAAACAGCTGGATTTCGCGCACGCGGTGACGCATGTCGATCAGCTCGGCAAGGCCGATGCGGATGCCGGGCTCGGCCAGCTGCGCGGTGGGCATGGGCTCAGGCAACGGCGACGACGTCGAGGATGCGCTGGACCACGCGGTCCTGGTCGATCCCTGCCGCCTCGGCCTCGAACGAAAGGATGATGCGGTGGCGCAGCACGTCGAACAGCACCGCCTGGATGTCTTCAGGGCTGACAAAGTCGCGCCCGGCCAGCCAGGCATGGGCACGCGCGCAGCGGTCCAGCGAGATGGAACCGCGCGGGCTGGCGCCGTAGGCGATCCAGTCGGCCAGCTCGGCGTCGAACTTGGCCGGGGTGCGGGTGGCCATGACCAGCTGCACCAGGTATTCCTCCACCGCGTCGGCCATGTACAGGCCGAGGATTTCCTTGCGCGCGGCGAAGATGGCCTGCTGGCTGACCCGGCGCTCGGGCTTGGTCTCGCCGCCCAGGGCTTCGCCACGGGCTTGCGCCAGGATGCGCCGCTCCACCGCAGCGTCGGGGAAGCCGATTTTTACATGCATCAGAAATCGGTCGAGCTGGGCTTCGGGCAGCGGGTAGGTGCCTTCCTGCTCGATGGGGTTCTGCGTGGCCATGACCAGGAACAGCGGCGACAGGTCGTAGGTGCTGCGGCCCACGCTGACCTGGCGCTCGGCCATGGCTTCGAGCAGTGCCGATTGCACCTTGGCCGGGGCGCGGTTGATTTCGTCGGCCAGTACCAGGTTATGGAAGATCGGCCCCTGCTGGAACACGAAGCTGCCGGTTTCCGGGCGATAGATTTCGGTGCCGGTGATGTCGGCAGGGAGCAGGTCGGGGGTGAACTGGATGCGATGGAACTGCGCTTCGATGCCTTCGGCGAGTTCTTTGATGGCCTTGGTCTTGGCCAGGCCCGGTGCGCCTTCCACCAGCATGTGGCCGTCGGCCAGCAGCACGATCAACAGCCGCTCGACCAGTTTTTCCTGGCCTAGGATCTGGGAAGAAAGAAAGGTGCGCAGCGCGATCAGCGCTTCACGGTGTTCCATCGGCGACGGTTCCTGGTGTGGGGCCTGAGGCGGCTGACGGTAGCGGCCCTGGCAAGGGCTGATACTTTAATCTATCCGGGGGGGCGGCGACCAATGGCGGCGGGTAAATTTATCGTTACGGGGGCTCGCCGGTACAGAAATGTCCCAGGTAGGGCTGGCCATTGTCTGATGGTCGGTGAAGGCGTGCTGGCGCCTGCTTGTGCTTTTCAGGCAAGCAGAAGGCACGATGATGAAAATGAGCAGCGGCAGCACGCCAATCCCCAAACCCGCCACCCTGCGTTTTGGCGTGTTTTTCGATGGGACCGGTAACAATCGGCACAATGCCATGGCCGTGGATGAACCGCGCGGCAGCTATGGCAATGCCCTGAGCAATGTGGCCCTGTTGCATGCCCTGTATCCGGCGGGTGAGGCTGATGCCGATGGCACCCGGGTGTTTCTGAAACGCTACGTGGAAGGCGTGGGTACCCTGGCAGGTGAGGCGGACCATGCCTATGCCGCGGCCACCGGTCGTGGGCGCACGGGTGTTGAGGCGAGGGTCGCCGAGACTTTGCAGGGGATGGCCGAACAACTGCGTGGCTGGTGCCGGGCGCATCCGCAGGCAGCCGTGACGCGGGTCGAGTTCGACCTGTTCGGTTTCAGCCGCGGGGCGGCGGCGGCACGGCATCTGGCCAATCTGCTACAGGATGGCGCGGGTGGGTTGTTGCCGATAGCGTGCGACACGTCCATCAACTTTATCGGCCTGTTCGACACCGTGGCAGCGATCATTGCGCCGTTGCAGGGCGATTTCGACCCTGCCGATAGCCGCCAGGGCGGCCTGCGCCTGGGCCTTGGGGCAGGCATTGCCCGGCAGGTGGTGCAGCTGGTGGCGGGGGATGAGCAGCGGCATAACTTTCCGCTGGTGGGCAGTGGTCACGACATTGTGTTGCCGGGGGTGCATTCGAATATCGGGGGCGGTTATCCGGAAACCATGCTGGAGCAGGTGCTGCTGTGCAAGCCGCAGTCCCAGCGTGTACCGGTGGGCATGCGTGCCGAGCAAAGCCGTGTGTATGCCACGGTAAGCGCCTTGTTGGCGTCGGCGTATGCCGACAGGCGCGAGCCCAGGCCGCAGGTTGTGAGCTGGGAGGCGCCCCTTGCCGGCGGCCGGCCAAATGAGGCGCAAAAGCAGGTGTATGCGGCGTTGTACCGTGAACGGGAAGTGGCGGGGCAGTTGTCCCGGGTGTACTTGAGCGTGATGCGAGCGCTGGCGGTGCGGGCTGGCGTGCCATTTGCGCCGTTGGGCGAGCAGCCTGAGCACAGGTTGCCGGAGGATTTGCTGGAGATCAGCCGCAAGTTGCATGCGTTTGCCTTGGGAGAAACGGACCAGCCGGGGTTGAGCGAGGCTGAACAGCGGCTGCTGTGCGAGAAGTACGTGCATGCCTCGGCGAACTGGAATGCGCTGAAGGGCTTGCGCAACAGCGTGCTGGATGTGTTGTTCGTCAATCGGCCGGGCGCAGGCGGGCGCGTGGTATATGCCAACCCGGCATCCTGAACGACCCAAATGACAGGCCAAGGCCGCACCTACACGGCGCGCGCCAGTCGTTCTGCGTTGCGGGCCCTGGCCAGGTACGCCTCTTGCGCCAGGGTCAGCAGCACCGTCAGCAACATGAACACGACCGATGCAATGAAAATCCCGTTTGGCAGGCGCTGGTCGAGCATCCAGCCGAACGCCACCGGCCCGATGGCGCCACCAATGTTGAACCCGGTCGACACCAGCCCGAACGTTTTGCCCTCGGCGCCTTTCGGTGCAGCCGCTTTGACCAGCATGTCCCGCGATGGGGCGATGATCCCGGTCAGCAAGCCGATGGCACCCAGCACTATCACCAGCGCCCAGCCGTGCAGCAGCCCCAGGGCCACCAGCGCGGTCAACGCGGCCGCTGCCGCGAAAGCCAGTGCCGCCACCAGGCCATGGCGCCGGGTACGGTCGGCCAAGGCACCACCGCACAGCACGCCCGCTGCGCTGCACAGCAGGAAGGCGGTGAGCGCGGTGTTGGCCCAGGCCAGGGTCAGGCCTTGGCCTTGTACGAGTGCGGCGACGGAAAACTTTTCAATGGCGCTGGTGCTCAGGTTGAGCAGGATGAACAACACCGTCAGCACGCCGATCATGGGTGTGAACAAACGCACGCGGCCTGTTGCTGCGACCGGGCCAGCGCCTGTTTGCTTGCCTGGCCCTGCGACCCGGTACACGCCGCTGCCTGGTATCGAGATCAGCAGCAATGCCGCTACTCCGAATACGGCGCCTGCGGTCAGGGCCGCCCGCGTGCCGAACACAGCGGCGATACCGAGGAATACGGCCGGCGTGACCGCCGAGCCAAGAAATCCGGCAAAGGTATGAATCGAGAACGACCGCCCCAGGCGTGCGGGCTCGATGCCGTTGGCCAGCAGTGCGTAGTCGGCCGGGTGGTACACACCATTGGCCAGGCCAGCCATGGCCATCGCCACCAGCAATACCGCATACCCCGGGCTGGCCGCCAGCAGCAGGAAACTGAGGCTGCCCAGCAACAGCCCGGCCTTGAGCACGTTACGCGCCCCATAGTGGTCGACAGCGTAACCCAGCGGGGCCTGCACCAGGGCGGAGACGATGTTGAATACTGCCAAGGCCACCCCGAGCTCGACGAAGCCCACCCCCAGCAGGCCGGGAAGCACGGGCAATAACGCCGGGATCAGCATGATGTGTACATGGCTGACGAAGTGCACGGCAGCCACTTGGGTAAGCAACTTGGGGCCAGCTTGGGGCATGTCGATACCTGTTGTACGGCGTGCGCCGCTGGCGCACGGCAAGGTGAAAGGAAGCCCGCTCAGCGGGAGTTGCCGCTGAAAGCGGGGAGGCGGCCGTTCAGCGCGGCATGGGCCAGCAGACCAATGACCAGGCCCCAGAAGGCCCCGCCAATGCCGAACAGGCTGATGTTGGCGGCTGCCGCCAGAAAGGTGATCAGTGCCGCCTCGCGGGCGCGGGCATCGGCCATTGCGCTGGCCAGGCTGGCACCGATGGTGCCCAGTAAGGCGAGGCCGGCCAGGGTGGTGATGAACGTGCCCGGGAGGGCCATGAACACACTTGCCAGGGTGACCCCGAACACCCCCACGAGGATGTAGCAGACGCCGGCGGCGATCCCTGCCACCCAGCGTTTGCCTGGGTCTTCATGGGCTTCCTTGCCGGTGCAGATGGCTGCGGTGATGGCGGCGATGTTGAAGGCATGCGAACCGAACGGCGCCAGCAGCAATGACCCCAGGCCCGTGACCGCGACGATCGGGTTGGCGCTGGTCGTGAAGCCATCGTTGCGCAGTACCAGCATGCCGGGCATGTACTGGCCGGTGAGGGTGATCAGGAACAATGGCAGGGCCACGCTGAGGGCAGCGTTGAGGGAGAAGGTGGGCGCGGTGAATACCGGAGAGGCGAACTCCAGCTTGAGTGTGGTCAGGCCCACTTGCCCTTGCAGCAATAAGTAGCCGAGGCCCAGTAGCAGAATGCCGACCACGGCGTAGCGGGCGGTAAAACGCTTGAATGCCACATAGGCCGCAATCAGCAGCCCGGCCAGGGCCGGGTCCACCGACAGGCTGGCAAAGGCACCGATACCGAACTGCAACAGGATGCCGGCCAGAAGCCCGGCTGCAATACCGCCAGGGACGACCCGCACCAGGCGCTCGAAGCACCCGGTAATCCCCAGCACCACGAAGCCGGCGGCCGACAGCAGGTAGGCACCGATGGCTTCACTGTAGGGCACATTGGCCAGGGCGGTGACCAGGAACGCAGCGGCTGGCGTGGACCAGGCCGTGATCACCGGCGCGCGGCTGTACCAGGACAGCGCAACGCCGCTGAGGCCGACGCCGATCGACACGGCCCATACCCACGAAGACGTCAGCTCGGGGCTCAGCCCGGCAACCTTGGCCGCCTGGAACACCAGGATGAAGGTGCCACCGTAGTTGACGATGACCGAAACGATCCCTGCCACAACGGGGTGAAGGATGTCTGCCAGCCGAAAAGGGGTTGAAGAGCTTTCTACAGGCGCGTCCATGGTTGCCTCTGGTAAAGATCAGGTAGAGCAGCGCAAGGCTGCTTCTATAGAAATGCGCTGCCCGCCAGCGAAAGGCTGACGGGCAGGTTTCAGGGTCAGCTGGCCAACGCTACCAGCAGGTTTTTCAGGTAAGCGTTGCCTTGCGCATCCAGCGGCTGCAGGGGCAGGCGCGGGGCGCCGACATCCTGGCCGAGCAGTTTCAAACCGGCCTTGATGGTGGTGGGCAGGCCTCGGCGGGTGATGTACTCCAGCAGCTCATACTGGCGGTAGAACAGCGTGCGGGCTTCGGCCAGCTGGCCTTGCTGCACGGCGTCCCACAGCGCCAGGTTCAGTGCCGGGATCAGGTTGGGGGCGGCGGTGCACCAGCCGGTGGCGCCGGCCACCAGGGCTTCCAGGGTCAGCGGGTTGCAACCGTTATAGAACGCCACTTGGCCTTCGGTAGCGGTGAACAGGCGGTGCATGCGCTGAATGTCACCGGTGCTTTCCTTGACCATGGTCACATTGGGCACCTCGTCGAGTATGCGCAGGATCAGCTCCACCGACAGGTCGGTGCCACTGGTGCCCGGGTTGTTGTACAGCATGATCGGGATGTCGATGGCGGCGCCGACCGCCTTGTAGTGGGCGACCACTTCGGCTTCGGTGAGCTTCCAGTACGAGATGGGCAGCACCATCACTGCCGTGGCGCCGCAGGCCTGTGCCAGGCGCGCACGCTGCACGGTGCGGGCAGTGGTCAGGTCAGAGACGCTGACCACGCTGGGCACACGCCCGGCGATGCGTGCCTGGCTGAAGCGCACCACGGTTTCCCATTCGCTGTCGGACAGGTAGGCCCCTTCGCCGGTGCTGCCCAGCGGTGCGATGGCGTGCACGCCGCCTGCAATCAGGCTGTCGATGGATGTGCCCAAGGCCTCCAGATCGAGCGAGCCGTCTGCCGTGAAGGGAGTGATGGTGTAGCCGATAACGCCGCGAATTACAGGTGTAGACATGACCAGGCACCTTTGCCGTTGTTGAGGAAAGCGTACAGCTTCGATCAGCCCAGGCAGTCGCCATGGGCACGCAAGGCACGGCGCGCGTAGTAGCTGAACGCGGCGCCATGACGTTTGGGGGTGGAGATCCAGTCGTGGGCCTCTTTGCCCAGTGCTTCTGGGATGGGGCGTATGTCACCGGCGCCCATGGCCAGCAGTTGCATCTTTGCCGCGCGTTCGAACAGCAGGGCGAGCACGCAGGCTTCTTCAATCGAGCCACCGGCAATCAGCAGGCCGTGGTGGGAAAGCAGGATGGCGCGTTTGTCGCCAATCGCCTTCGCGATGATTTCGCCTTCTTCGTTGCCTACTGGCACGCCGGGCCACTCCTTGAGGAAGGCACAGTCGTCGAACAGTGGGCACAGGTCCATGTGCGAGATGGCCAGCGGCACTTCCAGCATTGACAGCGCGGCGCTGTGCAGCGGGTGGGTGTGGATGATGCAGTTGACGTCGGGGCGGGCGCGGTACAGCCAGCTGTGGAAGCGGTTGGCCGGGTTAGCCATGCCGCGGCCTTGCAGCACGGTGAGGTCCTCGTCCACCACCAGCAGGTTGGAGGCGGCGATTTCGTCGAAGCCCAGGCCCAGTTGTTGGGTGTAGTAGGTGCCGGGCTCCTGCGCGCGGGCGGTGATCTGCCCGGCCAGGCCTGAGTCGTGGCCGCCGTCGAAGAGGATGCGGCAGGTGAGGGCGAGCTTTTGCCGGGCGGTGTAGGTGTTGTCGGCCAGCGCGGTCAGCATTTGTTGCTGGGCGAGTTTGACCAACTGGTCCTTGGGAACCTGCATGGTGGTCGTCATGGGCGGTACCTGCATGGGAAAGGGCAATGGGTTGCTGATGGACAGGTGACTGTCATCAGGACACAGTGCGATCTTAATGACACAAAGTGTCATATGCAAGCGATGTGTCATCGCTTTTCGGAAAAACAAGCATGCGCGAAAACCTGCTGCGTGGTGACGTTCGGGTTGGTGCTCGGGGCGTGGGGCAAAATGCGGATGGTGAAGGCGCCAGTCGAGGGTTTACAGGCGGGACAGGTTTCGGTTTGACGACAAGGCCGTTCAGAAGGGTGAAGACCCGCAATTGCGGGTCTTATCACTCAATTTTCTAATGCCTTACCATCGCAAAAGCAATCAATAGCCAGGCCGAGCCAATGATGATGAGCCAACTCGAAGAAACCAGCTTGAGCTTTAACTTTGACGGAAAATTCTTAAGCTCATCAGGGCTCACCAGACCTATTCTTGAGTGAAGCCGAGGAAAAGTGAGTAGGCCGCAGGCAGCACAAGTCAGCATCCATCGTGCCCGGTAGGTAGTAGTCCCCAGCAATCGCTTCATTTGCTCTAAATAGGCATTGCTTCGTATGGAGCTGTTGATAACGTCAAATTCACGAGACCAAGCCACAAAACCACTAATTACAAGGCCGGCTGAACTTAAGGCAAATGGCGCAATTAGAAAAATCAATTGAATTTTCAGTGGCCAGGTATTTATATCAATCAGCGATAGACTCATAGATCTTTTCTCCCACCATTTCCCCCACAGCCTCGCCAGCCACGCTTCCCGCCAGAGAGCCCGTTCCAACAACGGCAATACCACATATTGGTGCTCCAATTCCTGCGGTTCCAATAGCGAAAACACCGCAAATTGAAGTGGCTGCTAATCCTGTGATAAAGCCACCCGCAGCCCCACCAACAACACCGCCACTGAAACTTCCAGCTTCCTTGAGGCGCACAACCTTACAAGCTTCGGTTTCTCCTGCTTGACATGCCTCCTTTACTTTCTAATAGGAAGAAGTACCGCCGAGCCCAATCGCAACATGCCCGCCATGTTTAAGATACCTGCCGAGCTTCGCCACCTTATCCAGATGCGTTGCATACCCCGGAATCTGCCCCGGCCCACCCGCTTTCGACCAATGATGCACCAGGCTCTTGGTCGAAATATTCAAGCTCTTCCTCAAGCGCTCATAATTTCCAAGGTTCAGTTGCTTGTTCAAAAATGCTGTTTTCAGCTGTCCATCCAGTTGCTGCAGAAGGCGCCGCCGTTCGGCGAAGAAGCCTGGGCTGTTCAGGTGGCCGTGGCGCATGAACTCCCGCTGGTGCAGTTGCTCGATACTCGTCAATGTATGACTGACCTGTTTCAAGCCTTGGTCCAGCATGTCCTTGCCCACGCCCATGGACAGGCTGGCGTTGCTGAGCAAACCTGCGATTTCGGCCTGGTGCTCCATCATGAAATCCGCTTCGGCGTAGTCGAGCACTGCCAGCGCACGCCGCGCATGCTGCGCTGCGGCCATCAGTTCTCCCTCTTCGCGTGTGCAGGCGTCACCGTTGTCAGGATCACCGATGACGAAAATTTCCCCTGCTTTGAACCCTTGTTCAAACGTTGGATTGAGCCGCTGCAATCGGGAAATCGGTAACGTGGCATCATGCTCGGCCAAGTGCAGCAGCACCTCGGGGAACGACATGCGCCGGGGAACCACATAGAAGCCAGGCTCCAGCGTACCGGGCAGTGCACCTATTACAGGCTGGGAGAAACGCTCCGGGTAGACCGCGTTTGACGGCTCGGCAAAGTGAGCATTGGCAAGCCCTGCTACGGGTTGCATGGGTGGCGGTGCTTGATACAGCGGTGCGACCACCCGATTGCTGCCCGGCGAACAGCCACAGACAACCAGCGCACCATCCATGGCCACGCGCTGTCCATCGGAAATGAAGTGGTCCACACCTTCGGCGACCATTCCCACCTGCACACAAAGAGGGCATGGCGTGGTCTGGTCGCCTTCACGGAGCACCATTCGGCCCTCGTCGAGATAGCCGGCCCCCGTCGCGATACAGATAGCTCCCGTGGTGGTCACAGCGCCATCTACCGCCTGGCCTTTTCCCTCTAGACTGACGCGCATCCTCAAGCTCCCTGTGGGTGGATAGGGTTAGAAACCTAACACCCACGGGGCGGCCTCAAGCGCTTGTCACAGAGAATCAGAAGCGTCCTACAAGTCATCCGAATTTGCTCCATCTGAGCCGCCCTTGCGTGCGCCACGCTTGAGGCAAGGCGATGAAACCTCGTAGTAACCCTGGGCCTGATTGAGGAGCAGGGCGAAGGGCCTGTTGATCGACCGTTTCCGCCGCAGGAAGCTTGAGGCCGCCTACTTGCACGCGCTGGCACAACTGCCCGAAGCCGAAGCCCCCTCTGCCGCACGCCAGCTGATGCTGTTGCAGGCGCTGATGCAGCTTGATGCCTTGAGTGCATGGCCGAGGCCATTCGCGACTCTTACCTGATTACCCTCGGAACAGGGGATAGACCGCTGTTCTTGCGTCTATGGTTCATGCGCCTATGCAAAGGACGCCCGGTCGGTTTGCCACAGCCCTTTGCGGGTACTGCCGGAAAGCCTCTGAAATGGCGCTGATCAGCTGTGCATCCGTGATCGGGTCCAGCCCTGGAAAGCGCTTGCCATTACCGTCAACCCCGAGGGTAAGCACGGCCTCGACACTGGCGTCGTTTTCACGATAGGCCTGCCTGATGGCCTGGGCCTCCAGCGCTTTGTCATCTGCGCAGCGCAGGGCATGGTGAATGGCCAGTGCCGCGCCAAACACCAGGGCCGGGGTTTCAATACCATGCTTGTGGGCCAGCTCGATGCTGCTGAAAATGCGTTCGTTGCGCTGAAGCTTGCGCAACGGGTCGCGCCCCACCCGGGCACAAGGGTCTTTGAACGAGGTTTTGCAGCGTTCCAGGAAGGTCTCGGCAAAACGGCTGACCACTTCCGCCATCTGTGGGTATTCCGCCACCAGTGCGGGGCCGACTTCCTGGCGAATCAGGCGCTCGGCCAGTTCGCTCACCTGTGCATCGCCCATACCTTGGCCTACCGAGTCATGGCCCAGCAGGCTGGCGTACCAGGCAACGATGGCATGCGGGCCATTCCACAAGCGGTTCTTGATGACCTGGATCTGGGTGATGTCAGGCACCGTTTTTACCTGGCGCAGGCGTTCGAGCAGGTCGCTGCCGTGCTCTACATACAGCGGCATGTCGGGTTCGCTGTTGAACAGGATCAGGTGCAACTGGCTCATCGCACTGCTGGGCTGGGCAAAGGGCCTGAAGCGCCCGATCAGCCGTTCGTATTCAGGCACTGGCGTCGATGCCTTTGTGGCGACTGCCGGCTCGTCTTCCAGGCTGTTCTGGAACATCTGCGACTTGATGCGCAGTTGCCGTACCAGTGCGTCGTTGCTGAGCTTGGAGACGATGCGGCTGACCACCGTTTCGGCGAAGTGGGTCTTTTCCAGCACTTGCTCGCCGATTGCTGGCGGGCACAGCAATGCCAGCTCCGCTTGCACATGGCGGCGCACAAACGCAGCGCCGCCCACCTTGTTCAGCACGATCAGCAACGTCAGCTCACGGCCACGGCGTTCGAAGCGCTTCAACAGGCCTTTGGCAATCACCTGCGCCTGGTTGCGGATGGCCTGCTCGGGCAGGCTGAGGCCGATAATTTCGGCAGCGGTGTACATCTGGATCAGTGCATCATCATCGTCCATGTCGATCATGCGCACATTGTCGATGGTCTGGTCGAACGAAGTGGCCCCGTAGCGCACGCTGTAACGGCCGAAGGCATTGACGCTTTCACGCAACATGCGCGAGCGGGTCGCGGCAATGATCTCACAAGGCCGGGTGTAGCCATCCCAATGGGAAAAGACCTGCGTCAGGTAGCCACCCCCGATGGCGCCGAAACCATGGATGCCCACGCGGAACTGGTTCATGGAGGCCGGAAAGTTTTCGTACAGTTCGGGCATGCCCAGGTCGGGAACGCACTCGCTCAAATCGGCCAGGAACTCGGTCATGCTGCGGTAGGCCTTGAGCGCGCCTGCCTTGATCTCGGGGGCCGGCGGCTTGATGTCTTCGATAAGAATCGCCTGCCCTTGAGCGCGCATTGCCGAGCGCATGCCGTTCTCTGAGTCCTCGACCATGAAGCATTGGTCCGGCTCGCAATTGAGCGCGCGGGCGGCTTTCAGGAAAATCTCGGGGTGGGGTTTACCCTGGCTGACTTCATCGCCGCAGACGGTGATATCGAAATACTTCAGCACGTTGGCGTTGATCAGGTATTCCTCGGCGATGGCACGGCGGCTGGACGTGGCTACCGCCATGGTCAGGCCCGACTTGCGCAGGCGCTCTAGCACTTCCAGCAGACCGGCCTTGATCGGTACGCCGTGATTGCGCACGTACTCCAGCTCAAGTTCATCCGCGCGTTTGCGGATTTCGGCGTACGGGAAGTCTTCACCGTTGTGCGCCTTGGCGAGGGCTTCGGCTTTTTTCGCGCTCAGGCCCAGCGAGCCGATCAGTGTGTGTTCGCCCAGTGCCTTGCCGAAGATTTCCAGCGAGGCTTGCTTGAGCGTTCTGAAACGCAAGCGCTCGGTGTCGAAGAGGGTGCCATCCATGTCGAAGATGGCGCTGTGAATTTGTTTGCCTTGAAATAAAAGCATTGCGTGTTGCCCCTGTAAGTGCGTCAGACATCCCGCCTGTAGCAAGCGAGAACGGCGTTGTGCGCTGCAGCGTTGGCAGTCAGGTCGGGGGCAGGCGTTTGGCAGGTGCACGCTCGGGCGTGACACAGAGGTAAGGCGGTGCAGAGCGGGGCGTGCAGAGCAGTGTTGCGAGTTTGGAGGCGAGGCGGATGACGCGTTTGCCTGTGAGGTCACGCCCACTGGCTGCAGTGCGGTTTGCAGGCAGTGGGCGCAAGTAGCGATGGATACGTGTGGTTCCTGGCATAAGGTGTTTTGCTTCCTTTGTCGTTGCGGGTGATCCTTTTTCAGCCTTGCACGTATGCGCGCCGCCATGCAAGGCTTGGGCTTCCGTTACCAGGTGAACCGCAATGACCCAAGCTACCGATCAGGCCTTTTACGACCGCGCCGATGCGCACATCGACCTGGCCAACCAGCAGATCGAAAAATTCGAAGACCTGGGCAAGGTCAGCGCCTCGCTCACCTTCGGCGCAACCCGTTTCAGCGCCTGGATGAGTGCCCGCAGCTTCAAGAGCGGCGCGGAGCTGGCGGCCGCCCGGGAAGAGATTCTGAAGTACTTCTGCGAACAGTACCGGATGATGCTCGAAGACAACCTGGATGAGCATATCGAGCACTTTGATCGTTTTGTGCTGGGCAAGGCCGACTGACACGGGGGCGGCTAGCGGGCCTTCTTTTCGAGAATCCGCGCCCCGCTACCCTCCTTGCTCAGCACATCCTCGGGGTTACGCAGCGGGCAGTCTTCCAGCGACAGGCAACCGCAACCAATGCAGTTGTCCAGGCTGTCGCGCAGCGCCTCCAGCGTGCGGATGCGGGCGTTCAGGTCTTCGCGCCAGGCCGTGGACATCTCGCCCCATTGCGCTGCCGTGAGCTTGCTGTTGGGCGCATAACGGCTGAACGCCTGCTTGATTTCCTCCAGCGGAATACCGGTGCGCTGCGCCACCTTGATGATCGCCAGCGTACGCAGCACCAGCGCGGGAAAGCGGCGCTGGTTGCCGGCGGTGCGGACACTGGCGATCAGCCCCTTGGACTCGTAGAAGTGCAGCGCAGAGACTGCCACGCCGCTGCGTTTGGCCACTTCGCCTACCGTGAGCATCCGCGTGTTGTCCACTGCCATACCTGTTGACCTCAAGTTAAGTTGAGCTCTTATAGTCCTGCCCGATCTTCCCCGCAACCGCTTTCCTGATTGATCGGAGCACTGCATGAACAAAAGGACGTTACTGGCCTGTGCCGGCGCTGTGGCAGGTGTGCTGGCGGGCGCCTATGCGCTGGTGGGCAACAGCTCGACGCAGCCCGCTGCCGCCGCATGGCCGGCAACCAAGGTGGCGCTGGCCACGGCCGAGCAGGTGCAGGTGGCGCGGCAGAACTTTGCCTCGGGGGAGCTGGAGGCGGTCAACCAGGTGCAGGTGGCGGCCGAGGTGGCGGGGCGCATTACCGGTATCGCGTTCGAGTCGGGGCAGACCGTCACGGCCGGGCAGGTGCTGGTGCAGCTCAATGACGCCCCGGAGCAGGCACAGCGCGTGCAGTTGCGGGCCAAACTGCGCAACGCCGAAGTGGTGTTGCAGCGCAGCCGCAAACTGCTGGCAATGCATGCCGTTTCGCAGGAGCTGTTCGATAACGCCGCCACTGCCGTGGATGTGGCCAGCGGCGAGTTGCAGCACGTCGAGGCGTTGATCGCGCAGAAGGCAATCCGTGCGCCGTTCGCCGGCAAGCTGGGTATTCGCCGGGTGCATCAGGGCCAATACCTGGGCGCTGGCGAGACCATCGTCAGCCTGGCAGATACCCGCCTGTTGCACGTCAACTTTTCACTGGGCGAGCAGGCCGCGCCCGAGGTGCAGGTGGGGCAGGTGCTGGCACTGGGTGTGGATGCCGTGCGCGGCCAAGGCTTTCAGGCCCAGGTAGTGGCGGTCGACCCGGTTGTCAGCAAGGCGCGCCTGGTGCAGGTGCAGGCCGCCTTGGCGAACCCGGACGGGCAGTTGCAACCGGGCATGTACGCCAGCGTGCGCCTGGACGCGGCGCAGCCATCGACCGTGCTGGCCGTGCCGGAAACCGCAATTACCTACACCGCCTATGGGCAGACGGTGTTCGTCGCCACCCGGGACGCGGAACACGGCACCCGTGTGAAACGGGTGCAGGTCACCACCGGTGAGCGCTGGCAGGGGCGGGTGGAGGTGACCTCTGGTCTTGCGCCGGGTGATCAGGTGGTGGTCTCTGGCCAGCTGAAACTGAACGATGGCATGTCTGTCGAGCCGGTGGCCCAGGACAGCCTGCAGGCCAGCCAGGGAGGGCGGCAATCGTGAAGTTCACTGACGTCTTCGTGCGCCGCCCGGTGCTGGCGCTGGTGGTCAGCAGCCTGATCATCCTGCTGGGGCTGTTTGCCATGGGCAAACTGCCGATCCGCCAGTACCCGTTGCTGGAAAGCTCGACCATCACCATCAGCACCGAGTACCCCGGGGCCTCTGCCGAGCTGATGCAAGGCTTCGTGACCCAACCGATTACCCAGGCGGTGTCATCGGTGGAGGGCATCGACTACCTGTCCTCGTCCTCGCAGCAGGGACGCAGCCTGATTACCCTGCGCATGGTGCTGAACCGCGACTCGACCCAGGCACTGGCCGAGACCATGGCCAAGGTCAACCAGGTGCGCTATCGCCTGCCGGAAAAAGCCTACGACCCGGTGGTGGAGCTGTCGGCAGGTGACTCCACTGCCGTCGCCTACGTAGGCTTTGCCAGCGATACCTTGTCGATACCCGAGCTGAGCGATTACCTGTCGCGGGTGGTGGAACCGCAGTTCTCCGGCATCGACGGCGTGGCGAAGGTGCAGTCGTTCGGCGGGCAGCGCCTGGCGATGCGCCTGTGGCTGGACAGCGAGCGCATGGCCGGGCGCGGGGTGACGGCAGCCGATGTGGCGCAGGCAGTGCGTGCCAACAACTACCAGGCAACGCCCGGCCAGGTGCGCGGCCAGTACGTGCTGGCCGACATCCAGGTGGACACCGACCTCACCCGGGTCGAGGACTTTCGCGAGCTGATCATCCGTAACGCGGGCACCGAACTGGTACGCCTGCGCGATGTCGGCACCGTCGAGCTGAGTGCGGCGGCCACCCAGACCAGTGCCACCATGGATGGCAAACCGGCCGTGCACCTGGGCTTGTTCCCCACGCCAACCGGCAACCCGCTGGTGATTGTCGAGGGCATTCGCCAGCTGCTGCCGCAGATTCAGCAGACCCTGCCACCGGGTGTGCATGTGGCGTTGGCCTACGAGACCGCACGCTTCATCGACGCCTCCATCCACGAGGTGCTGCGCACCCTGGTAGAAGCGATGCTGATCGTGGTGCTGGTGATCTGGCTGTGCCTGGGTTCGCTGCGCAGTGTGTTGATTGCGGTGGTGGCCATCCCGTTGTCGATGCTCGGCGCTGCGGGCCTGATGCTGCTGTTCGGCTTCAGCCTCAACCTGCTGACCTTGCTGGCGATGGTATTGGCCATCGGCCTGGTGGTGGATGATGCCATCGTGGTGGTGGAGAACGTGCACCGCCATATCGAGGAGGGCAAGTCGCCGGTTGCTGCGGCATTGGCCGGGGCACGGGAAATTGCCGGGCCGGTGATTGCCATGACCCTCACACTGGCGGCGGTTTATGCACCCATCGGGCTGATGGGCGGGCTGACCGGCACGCTGTTCCGCGAGTTCGCCCTGACCCTGGCGGGGGCGGTGATCGTGTCTGGCGTGGTGGCGCTTACCTTGTCGCCGGTGATGAGCTCGCTGCTGCTGCAACCCGGTCAGCAGCACGGCGCAATGGCCAACCTGGCGGACCGGTTGTTCGGGGCGCTGACCGGGGCTTACGGGCGGGTGCTGGCTTACACCCTGTCTCATCGCTGGATCAGTGGCGGCGTGGCACTGCTGGTGTGCCTGAACCTGCCCTGGCTGTACCTGCTGCCACAGCGCGAACTGGCACCCCCCGAGGACCAGGCGGCGGTGCTTACGGCCATCAAGTCGCCGCAGCATGCCAGCCTGGAGTATGCGGAACGCTTTGCGCTGAAGCTCGACCAGGTGATGAAGTCTATTGCCGAAACCACCGACACCTGGATCATCAACGGCACCGACGGCCCGGCCGCCAGTTTCGGCGGCATCAACCTCAGTGCCTGGCAGGCTCGCGAGCGCTCTGCTGGACAGGTGCAGGCGCAGCTTCAACAGGCAGTTGCGGACATCGAAGGCAGCAGCATTTTCGCCTTCCAGGTGGCCTCGCTACCGGGCTCCAGCGGAGGCTTGCCGGTGCAGATGGTGCTGCGCAGTGCCCATGACTACCCCGAGCTCTATCAGACCATGGAAGCCCTCAAGCAGCGTGCCCGCGACAGTGGTTTGTTCGCCGTGGTGGACAGTGACCTGGACTACAACAACCCGGTGGTGAAGGTGCGCATCGACCGGGCCAAGGCAGCCAGCCTGGGCATCAGCATGCAGGCCATCGGCGAGTCGCTGGGTGTGCTGGTGGGCGAGCAGTACCTCAATCGCTTCGCCCTGTTCGGGCGCTCCTACGACGTGATTCCGCAGAGCATTCAGGACCAGCGCCTGACGCCTGCGGCGCTCAACCGCCAGTATGTGCGCGCCGAGGACAACAGCCTGGTGCCGCTGGCCACGGTGGTGCACCTGAATATCGAGGTTGCGCCTAATCGCCTGCTGCAATTCGATCAGCAGAATGCCAGCACCTTGCAGGCGATACCGGCGCCGGGTGTGTCGATGGGCAATGCCGTGGCATTGCTTGAGCAACTGGCCAGTGAGTTGCCGCCTGGCTTCAGCCACGACTGGCAATCGGAATCACGTCAGTACGTGCAGGAGGGCTTTGCCCTGATGTGGGCGTTTCTTGCCGCGTTGGTGGTGATCTATCTGGTGCTGGCGGCGCAGTACGAAAGCCTGGTGGATCCGCTGATCATCCTGGTGACCGTGCCGCTGTCGATCTGCGGTGCACTGCTGCCGCTGGCGCTGGGCTGGGCCACGTTGAACATCTACACGCAGATCGGACTGGTGACGTTGATTGGCCTCATCAGCAAGCACGGCATCCTGATGGTGGAGTTCGCCAACGAGATCCAGGTGCGCGACAACCTTGATCGTGCGGCGGCTATCGTCCGTGCTGCGCAGATACGTTTGCGGCCTGTGCTGATGACCACGGCGGCGATGACATTTGGCGTGCTGCCGCTGCTGTTCGCCAGTGGTGCCGGGGCCAACAGCCGCTTCGGGCTGGGGGTGGTGATTGTGTGCGGGATGCTGGTGGGCACCTTGTTCACGTTGTTCGTGCTGCCGACGGTGTATGGGTGGCTGGCGCGGGATCATCGGGTGGTGTCGGTGCGCAGCAAGCAATTGATCGAGGCCGAACAGCAATTGCGGCCGCTCTAGGAGCGGCCTTGCGTGCCTGAGATCAGACAGGCGAGCGATCCCGGCGCATCTGGGTGACCAGTGTAAAGCGGTCATCCGGATGCACCGTCTCGGAAACCGCCATCAAATCGCCGTTTTCCTCGCGGTAATGGCGAATGATCTTCAACCCCGGTGAACCCGCCTCGGCCTTCAGCGCGCGGGCCATTTCCGCTGTCAGCAACACCGCCCGCACTTGCTGGTCGACCACCGCGATCGCCCGGCCATAGTGCTGTTCGATCAACCCGGCAATCAGCTGGTCGGGGTGTTCGCGGGCCAGTTCGATGACCTCGGCATAGTCGCGCTGCGCATACACGTCGGTCCAGCAAAGGGGCGCCGCATTGTGCAGGCGGTCGACGCGGATACTGGACACGCAGAAGTAGTGCTCACCCGGTACCAGCCCCAGCCGCGCCGCTTCGCTCAAATCGGCAACGAAGTGCCGCACGTCCTGAATTTCCCGCTGCTGGGTTTCGGCCAGGTGCGCAAGGTCGGCCACGCTGGCCAGCGATTGCGAGTAGCCACCGCGCGGGCTGCTGGCCTCCACCCGGGTACCCACGCGCTTGCGCCGCGACACCAGCCCCTGGTTGAGCAACTGGTTGATGGCCGCGCGCACCGTGTGCCGGCTCACATCGTAAAGGTCGCACAGCTCGAACTCGGTCGGCAGCAGGCTGCCCACCGGGTAACGGCCGCTGGCGATGCCTTCCATCAAGTCCTTTGCCACGGTGGTGTAGCGCGTCGGGTTCATACGGTTGGTCTGTCGGGCACAGTGTGTGGAGGCACAGTGTACCAGCCCCCTCACGCGGCCCGCTGGGCGCGCAGCAGCAACGCCGCCACCGCACAGCCCAGCAATGCCAGGCACGCAAGGTAGAACGCATCGCTGTAGGCCATCAGGTACGCCTCTCGCCGAACAGTGGCTGCCAACCCTTCCAGCACCTGCTGCTGGTGCGGTAGCCAGCTTTGCACTGTCTGGTTGACACGCTCCTGCACCGCGGGCTCGAACACCGTCACCTGTTCGTGAATTCGCTCACTGTGAAAGCGCTCCCGGGTCGCCACCAGTTGCGTCAACCCGGCCGTGCCAATGGCGCCCCCCAGGTTGCGCAGCATGGAGAACACCGCCGAGGCCGAGCCGGCCTCGCGCTTGTCCAGCCCGGCCACCGCCAGCACCGACAACGCCACCATGATGAACGGCTGGCCAATGCCTCGCACCACCGTGGACGGGATGATCACGTTGTCGGCACTGTCGGCGCTCAGGCTCGCCCCCAGCCAGCAACCCAGCGCCATGATCAGAAAGCCACTGGCGACCATGAACTTGGCGCTGGTCCAGCCCATCAGGCGTGGCATCAACGGTGCCAGCAGCAGCTGCACCACACCATAGGCAATCAGCGCCACGCCTACGTCGTGCGCACTGAAACCTTGCAACTGCGACAGGTAGTTGGGCACCAGGAATACCAGGCCGAATGTGGCGGCGCCAAAGATGAACATCGCCACGCTGGCGACACCGAAGTTGTAACGGCCAAGCAGCCGCAGGTTGATGAACGTACGCTGGCCGAACAGTTGGGTCACCACGAACACCACCAGTGCGATACCGGCGAGCACGCTCATGCCGACAATGAATGGCGAGCCAAACCAGTCCAGCCGGCCGCCTTCTTCCAGCACGATCTGCAGGCCGCCCAGGCCGACCACCATGGCCGCGATACCCAGCCAGTCACCCTTGCGCAACAGTTCGAGCCTCATCGGCTTGGCCTCGATCGACCAGGCGATGGCGCACAGCAGCGCAATGCCGGGGAACAGTTGCAGGTAAAAGATCCAGCGCCATGAATACGCATCGGTCAGCCAGCCACCAATCGACGGCCCGGCCGCTTGCGCCACGCTGTTGGCCAGGCTGAACAGCGCCATGCCCATGGCCATCTTGCTGGCCGGCAGTTCGGTGATGATCAACTGGAACGACAGCGGGATCAGCACCGCCCCCGCAGCGCCCTGGATAACCCGAATGGCAATCATCGCCTCCAGATTGGGTGCCCATGAGCAGGCCACCGATGCCAGCAGGAAAACGAACGACCCCGTCCACATGACCCGCCGCAGCGAGAACACCTCCACCAGCCAGGCGGTCAGCGGAATCATCACGATTTCCGCCACCAGGTAGGCGGTGGAAATCCACGAGCCTTCCTCGAAGCTGGCGCCCAGCGAGCCGCGGATTTCCGGCAGGGCAGCGCTGGTGACGTGCACGTTCATGCCGGCCATGAAGCAGCCGAACAGGCCACCCAGCACTGCCACCCAGGCACGCAGCGAGACCGGTTGTTCAGTGCGCATCGATAACCTCTGCGGGGCGGGTGTCGACGGTGGTGACCACCGACATGCCGGGCAGCACTTGTGGGCCATCCAGCGGTTTGTCGAGCAGGATGCGCACCGGGAAGCGCTGGACGATCTTGGTGAAGTTGCCGGTGGCATTGTCGGACGGCAGGAGGGCGAAGACATTGCCGGAGGCTGGCGAGAAACTGGCCACATGACCGTGCAG
The DNA here is from genome assembly GCF_001320605.1 of Pseudomonas sp. NBRC 111133. Classification (NCBI taxonomy): domain Bacteria; kingdom Pseudomonadati; phylum Pseudomonadota; class Gammaproteobacteria; order Pseudomonadales; family Pseudomonadaceae; genus Pseudomonas; species Pseudomonas sp. NBRC 111133. The sequence continues at coordinate 67,564 of NZ_BCBJ01000058.1, forward strand.
TGGCTGGCTGGCGAAGGTGTCTACGCGTATTTCTACCGGTTGCCCGGCGCGCATGTGGGCCAGTTGGGTTTCCTTGTAGTTGGCCACCACATAGGCCTGCTGCAGGGGCACCACGGCCAGCAGTGGCTGGCCCGGCACCACATACTGGCCGGCGCGCACGCGGCGCTGGCCAACCACACCGTCGATGGGCGCGCGGAGCATGGTGTCCTGCTCATCCTGTTCGGCCAGTCGCTGGCGGGCCAGCGCGTGGGCCAGCGCTGCTTCTTTCTGTTTCAACGTGGCGTCGGCCTGGGCGGATCGTGCCTTGGCCATGGCCAACTGCGCGCGCTGTTCGCGCAATGCGGCCTGCGCGCCCTGCAGTGCGGCCTGGGCCTGCGAGGCAGCGGCACTGGCGCTTTCCAGGCGCTGTACCGTTGCGGCATCGTCACGCACCAGGCCACGGTAGCGTTGCATGTCCAGCTCGCTGCGCCGATGTTCGGCTGCAGCGCCCTGCACGGCGGCTTCTGCCTGCAGGATGGCTTGCTGCTGTTGGTTGATGCGCTCGGCCGCCACCTGCTGGCTGGCCTGGGTGGCGGTCAGCGCCGCCTGGGCTTCGGCCACGCCGGCCTGGGCCTGGTCGAGGCGGGCCTGATAGTCGCGGGCTTGCAGGCGTACCAGTACATCGCCGGCTTTTACCGGTTGGTCGTCATCGACCTCTACCTTGGCCACGTAGCCGGCCACACGAGGGCTCATGGCCACCCAGTCGGCACGGATGTAGGCGTCGTCGGTGGTTTCCAGGTAGCGGCCGGTGGTGAGCCAGTAGCTGGTGAAGGCCAACAGGGCGATGGCTGCCAGGCTGCCACCTGCGATGTATGCCAGACGGCGAGATACGGCCATGCCCTTCTGCTCAACGGCGGTTGACGCGGTTTGTTCTACAGCAGCATTCATGATCTCTATCCATTCTTGATGTTTGGAACTACCACCGCCCGCCCAAAGCGCGAAACAGGTTGACCTGTGCTTGTGCCAGGCGCCCTTGGGCCTGGACATGGCTACCCCGCAAGCGGATCAGTTCACGCTCACTGTCGAGCAACGCCAACCCGTCCACGGTGCCGGCCCGGTAGTTGCTTTGGGCCAGGGCAAAGCCGCGCTGGCTGTGCGCCAGGGCCGCGTCCAGTGCCTGCAACCGCTGTCGCTCGCCGTCGTAACGAGCCAGCGTCTGGCGCACGTCTTTCAGTGCCCGCAACGCCACACCTTGGTAATGGGCCACCTGCGCTTGCTGCAATGCTTCGGCTTTGCCGACCCGAGCGCGGTTGGCTTTGACGTTGGGGAACTCCCAGCGGATCAGCGGGCCGATGCCGAACATCACCGCACGGCTGTCGCCCAGGTTGGCAAGGTGGTGGTCCGAGGACGTCAGCGATGCGCCGAAGCTGACCTTCGGGTACAGGTCGGCCCGGACGATTTCGGTCTCGAGCGTGGCAGCTTGCAGTTCCCGTTCGGCCTGGCGTACATCCGGGCGGCGTGCGAGTAACTGCCAGCCGTCGCCAACCGGCAAGGGCGCCGACAGCGAAGGGATGGACGTGCAGGTGCTGGCCTCGGCCAAAGAGGCCTGGCCGCTGAGCATGCCCAGCTCGTACAGCGCCATCTGCCGTCGGGCCTCCAGCATCGGCAACCGCGCCCGCACCTGTTCACGCAGGCCCAGCAGGCGTTCGCTGTCCAGGGCCGTGGCAACGCCGGCCTGGTGCTGGCGCTCGCTGAGGTGCACGCTGTGGTCGAGGGTTTGCAGCGACTGGCGGGCTTCGTCCAGGCGAGCCGTGTAGATGCACTGGTCGATATAGGCCCGGCTGGTCTGGGCCACCACCTGCAGGCGCACCAGGTCCAGCGCGGCCTGGGTGGCTTCAGCCTGCACCTGTGCACGCGCAATGGCGGCGCGTACCTGGCCCCAGACATCCACCTGGTACGCCAACTCGATGCCCGGGTTGAATTGCCATTGTGATGGCGCGTGGCTGTCAGTCGCTTCGGCCAGGGTCTGGTCATCGGCGCTCTTGCCGTACGTCGCGGCAAGGCCCACGGAGGTGGACGGCCAGCGCCTGGCATCGAATTCCCCTATGCCCGCCAGCATGGCCTGCACATTCGCTTCGGCCTGCTTCAGGTCCTGATTGTGCGCCAGGGCTTGCTGCACCCAGTGGTTGAGCTGTGGGTCCCGGAACAGTGCCCACCAGCGCTCCGGCAGAGGTTGCTTGCGGGTGCCAGCCGGCAGGCTGGCCAGCGGGTCCGCTTGCAGTGCGGTGGGTGGCTCGGCCGGTGTGGGGTGCCGGGCGCAAGCCGCCAGCACGCTCAGCATGCCGATGGCGGCGCCAAGCCGGGCAGGAAAAGGGAATGATTGCAGTAGAGGCATCACACACGTCGCTTCAGGGGTGGTGATGCGAGGTTAACGATGGCGAGCCAGGCCTCGCTGCCGCAAGCAGGACAACCCTGCGCGTAAGTGGGACAACCTGTCAGTCAGTACCCGCGCGCGCAGCCGTTCTGCCAGTCGCTGGGGGCGTAGCCGAGGATGCGCTTGAACATGGCGGCAAAGGCGCTGGCGCTCTGGTAGCCATGTTCCAGTGCCACATTCAGGATGGGCTGGCCGTTGGCCAGGCACTGCTGGCTGAGCATCACCCGGGCCCGGGCGCGCCATTCGCCATACGACATGCCCACCTCGCGCTGGAACAGCCGCGCCACGCTGCGGGCACTCATGTTCAGCTGTGCGCCGCATTGTTCCAGGGTCAGGTCCTGAGCCGGGTCCTGCAAGAAGCGCTCGCACCAGGCACGCAAACGCGCCTGGTGCGGCAGTGGCACAAAGGCATCGATGCGCCTGGCAGTGGCCAACTCACACTGAATCAACGCCCGCACGTGTTCGCCGTCTCGCAGGTCGAGCAGGCGCGCTGCAGCCAGGATCAGCTCGTGCAGCAGGCCGGACACAACGATCACCTGGCAATGCGCGACGCGTGCCTCAAGCAACAAGGTGCGCATGCTGACCGCGCCCTCCATGCGAATGGCATGGCTGACACCGGCGGGCATCCATAACGCGTGCCCGCCGGGGATCACCCAACTACCGCCCTCGCTGCTGACCCGCATCACACCGCTGGCGGCGTAGATCAGCTGGTCTTCGGCGTGGCAGTGGCTGGCGACTTCATCGCCGTGCCGGTAATCCATTCCCAGTGCTTGCATGTGGGCATCCTCGATAGTGGATCCGAGTATACGGTGGTTGAGCGATGCTCGATTGCTAAGGGTTGCCGCACATTGGAATTAGATTGTTCTTATGTTGCTATTTTTGCGTTAAATAAGACATAAAATTGCTGAAGCGTAGGGAAATGCGAGTTTTCGTATCAGCGAGTCCGACGTATGTGATGCGGCGGCATCGCGCACGCGCCGCCGAATACTTCACAGCGTTGGCCAGGGCATTGATGAACGAAATAGAACTGACCCGCTAAACGGCTTCTCTCATGGCCGCAACCTTGCCGGGGCCGCATGGCGGCCCTTTTGCGACACAAGGGGCCGCCCCTTGCAATGTATGCCTCTCAATCACTCCCTAGGGGCAAGCTCATATGCAGCAAGGGAAATGGCCAGCCCTCGCCATCCAGCGGCGAACGGCATGTCTGGATGAAACCGTAATGCCGGTAGAAGCCCACAGCCTGCGGGTTTTGCTCGTTGACGTCGACACTCATTGAATGGCGCGATTGGCGGCCGAAGTCCAGCAGCGCGCGGCCAATGCCTTGCCCATGAAGGTCGGGGTCGACGAACAGCATTTCCACATGCTGCTCGTTGAAGCCGATGAAGCCCAGCGGCTGGTCATCCGTGTCGACTGCTACCCACAGCTCGACGGCCGGGAAGTAGATATCGCGCAGCTGTGGCAGCAACGCGTCGATGTCGGCGGGTTGCAGAAAACGGTGTGTAGCGCGCACGGCGCGCAGCCAGATGTCGAGCAGCTGCGGGTAGTCGGCAGCATTTCCTTGGCGAATGATCATGAGGTCATCCTGAGTGGATTGATGGCGTGTGGGCGCGCCGGTGATTGGCGGCCATGCAAGGGTCGGCATCATGAATGACCGCTTCGCGAATCAACGCCTGGGCGGTGCACGGCAGGGGAGGCCGGAAGGGAAGTGAGGAGGGTACCCGGATTGGGTTGTCTGAGCCAGCACCGGGGATACAAGTCTGCACCTTTGACTCGGTCAGGATTACTGTCAATGCTGCAATTGACCCGCAAAACAAGCATGGCCCCGGGAGCGCCAATGAACCGAAACGAACTGCGCAAAGCCGATATCAACCTGATGGTGGTGTTCGAAGCCCTGATGCAAGAGCGCAACCTCACCCGTGCGGCAGAAAAACTGTTCATCGCCCAACCCACGGTCAGCGCCGCGCTGGCCAGGTTGCGGGCGATGTTCAACGACCCGTTGCTGCTCCGTGTGGGCAACCGCATGGAACCGTCGGCCAGGGCCGAAGAGGTGATCAAGTACCTCACCCCGGCGCTGGATGCGATGTCCATCGCCCTCAGTCTGTCCCATGACTTCGACCCGGCAACCAGCAACATGACGTTCCGCATCGGTTTGTCCGATGACGTGGAGTCGGGCTTGCTGCCGCCACTGCTGCGGGCCCTGCGGGTGGAGGCGCCGAACGTGGTGGTGGTTGTGCAGCATGTGGATTACTGGCGCATACCGGATTTGCTGGCAGCAGGCGATGTGACGGTTGGCATCAGCCAGACCAGAGGGCTGCCAGCCAACGCCAAGCGCAAGGTGCTGCGCACCCTGCAGGGCAGGGTAGTGCGGGCCGACAAGTCAGCCCCCAGCCATGCCAAGCCACGCGTGCGGGTTGGCCTGGAACAGGTGGCATATGCTCGGTAACCTGCGCCTCGACCGGGAAACCGAACGTGGTGAAGCGAAAGCGTGCGCCGTTGCTCAGGTACGGGCCGGAGCCATCATGAAAACGGATGTCCGCTGCATTGCGGTAGTACGTTGGCAACGCCCGCGTGTCATCCAGTTGTTGCCAGACGGCTTCGGCAGTGAGGCCGGCGATGATGATTTTGTTCGAGGCAAAGTTCTCGGTGGTGCCGGGCACGATGAGCAGTACGTCTGCGCCATGCGCGTTGGGCGCCCAGCCACCGGGTACCTGGACCTCGACACCTTCTGTACGCTGGCGCACGCAATCGTCTCGCTGGGCAGCGGTGCCTTTCACGGTGTCAGCGATGAAGCGCTGGCGCGTAACGGCAGGGCGCGGCGGGTATGCCTGTCGGTGCCGAGCTTTCTGATGCTGCTGGAGGTGTTGCGCAGCAGTTCAGTGGGTGCGCAAGTTGCTTTCGAGCGTTTCGCACAAGTGAGCCAAGGCTCGCTGAAAGACCGGGTGGCAATCTTTGTAAGGCAGTTCGTCGAGGTGTGCATGTACAACCGCGCCGGTTGCAGCTGCGCTTCCATCACCTGCTGCGTGCGCGCCATGAGAATGCCCAGCTCGGCTTGGGCCTCTACGGGCAGGGCGGCCAGTGAGTTGAACGGCGCCCGTGCGCTGAGTATCAGGTAGCCGGGCAGTGCGCTGTTCATGCGGTGGTTCAGCACCCAGTGCACGGTTTCGTGGATGATGAAGCGGGAGGGGATGTCCAACTTCGCCTGCATTTCACGCCTTTCTGAAAATGCGGTGATGTTGATTTTGGCTGGTGTTTCACCGCCCTGCGGTCGGGCCGCAGAGCGGCCCGACCGCACGTTGTGAAGTACTTCAGAACGCCCCTTGCAAGGTCACCATGAAGTTGCGCGGTTCGCCATAGAAGTTGCCCCAGGCCGGCGCACCGATGGTGGCGTAGTACTTCTTGTCGAACAGGTTGTTGCCGTTGAGCGCAACAGTCCAGTTCGGGTCGACGCGGTACTGCACGCGGCCGTTCCACACGGTGTAGCCGGCCTGCTCGACACGGGTAGTGCCTGTAGTGCGGAAGTTTTCGCTCTGGCTGTTCAGGCCGGCGCCGACGGTGAAACGCTCCAGTGCACCGCCCAGTTGGTAGTCACCCCACACCTTGAGCATGTGCCGCGGGATGAAGCTGGAGGTGAAGGTCAGCTCGGTCGGGTCGGTGTCTTCGATGGTATTCAGGTACTTGGTCTGGGTGTAGGTGTAGCCCGCCAGCAATTGCAAGCGCTCGAGTGGCGAGCCGCTGATCTCTGCTTCGAAACCCTGGGCACGCACCTTTCCGCTGTCGGTGTAGCAGTAGCCGTCGCCTGAAGGGCAGGCTTCGTTGTAGTCGCTTTCTGCGCGGTGCTTCTCGACAGTGCGGAACAGGTTGAACGAGGTGTTCAGCGCGCCATTGAGCAGCTCGCCTTTGATGCCAACCTCGTAGTTGGCACCGGTCTTGGGCTGAAGCGACTGCCGCTCGGCATTCACCTTGTCGCTTTGCGGCTGGAAGATGTCGGCGTAGCTGGCGTAGGCGGTCCACTGGTCGTTCAGGTCATACAGCACGGCGGCGAACGGCGTGACCTGGCCGTTTTCCTGGCTGCGATTGTTTACCCAGTACTCATAGCGCTGGGTGTAAGCATCGCTCTTGTTGCGGTACCAGCTGACGCGGGTGCCCAGTACCAGGGTCAGTGGTTCTGCCAGCTTCAGGCGCAGGTTGGCGTAGGTGCCATATTGGGTCGTGGTGGAGTCGGTGGGAATGCTACCGCCTCGCAGGGGGAGGACCAGATAGTCGTCCTTGGACGGGTGCGGGAAGTCCGCCGACGGGGCGAACGGGTTCTGGCTACCGCTCAACCCCATCAGCGCGAAGTAGTCATGGGTTTTCTGCCGGCTGGCGTTGGCACCGATGATCAGCTCGTGCTGCAGGCCGAAGGCTTCGAACTTGCCATCGACGTAGCTATCGAAGCCATAGTCGTCCTGGTCGTAGTCGAAACGGCCGGCATAGCGGCCGATGCTGGCGCTGGTGGCGCCGACCGGTACCGAACCTTCGGAATAGCCGTATTCGATGTTCTGGTTGTTGTGGGTGTAGACCGAGGCGAAGTTCAGCGTCCAGTCATCGTTGAAACGGTGCTTGAGGTCGGCAAAGCCGGTAATGCGCTGGCTTTGCAGGTCGTTCCAGCTAGCGCCCAGGCAGGTGGAGCGAGACAGCTTCAGGTCGCTGCCATCGGCATAGCGTGGCAGGCCGTGGTAGCACGGGGTGGCATCCACATCCTCGTAGGCCAGGCCGAAGCCCAGGGTAGTGTCGGGGCTGACATCCCAGTCGATGGCGCCGTACAGAATCTGGTCCTGGCGCTTGGCAATGTCATAGAAGTACTGACGGTCCTGCAGCGCTGCCACGGCCCGACCACGCACCGTGCCGGACTCGTTGAGCGGGCCGCCCACATCCACCTGGCCGCGGTAGTTGTCCCAGCTGCCGGCAGACAGGGTGACGGTGGTGGCGGCCTTTTCCTGGCCACGCTTGCGCACGAAGTTGACGCCGCCGGCGGAGGAGCCGGAGCCCTTCATCATGCCGGCTGCGCCCTTCAGGATTTCGACACGGTCGTAGAACGCCATGTCGCTGGAAAAGCTGTTGGCCTGCACGTAGTTGCCACCCACGTCCAGCGGCACGCCGTCGTACTGGTACTGGCCGTCCAGGTTGAAACCGCGGGAGTAGAAATATTTGCCGCCCATGGGCGAGTCGTACACGGTGATGCCCGGGGTCTTGTCCAGCACCTGTTCCAGCGTGTTGAGGTTCTGGTCGTCGAGCATCTTGCGGGTCATCACGGTGACCGACTGCGGGGTTTCCTTCAGCGTGTGCACGCCCTTGCCGATGGTCACGGCGCGGGCGGTGTAAGACTCAGTGCCTTCGCTGGTCGCATCCAGCCGGTTGGCATCGATGTTCAGTGGCCCCAGTTCCATCACCGAACCGTTGTCTGAAGGCACCAGCACATAGCCGCCATTACCCTGGCGTTGTGCCTGCAAGCCACTGTTGTTCAGCAGCCGCACCAGCGCTTCCTCGATGCTGTAGCTGCCTTCCAGGCCTGCGCTGTTCAGGTTGCGCGTTTGTTCGGTGTCGAACGAAATGGTGACGCCCGCCTGCACGCCAAACTGGGTGATGGCGTTGCCCAGAGGGCCTGCGGCAACATGGTAGGCGGTCTGACTCTGGGCCATTGCCTGGGCAGGCATCAGCAGCAGGCCTGGCGCGCTGGCCAGGGACATGCCGAACAGCACCAGGCGCACGGCCTGGCTCAGCGTGGTAGGGGTGGGGTGCAGGTGAGGCATTGGGTGATCCTTCCGTGTCATGGCAGAAAGTCGCTGTCGTCGCGGCTTTTGTCAGGGACGGACGAGAATAAAAATCAGCAAGATTTGAGCGAAAGTTTTTTCACCAGCCGTTCAGGCAGGCTCCACATTCACCCAGTAGCGGCTGAGGTAGCGCACCCTTACAGGCAGGGTTTTCGGCAGGTTGGCCAGCGCAATATCGGTATTGTCGACACGGAATGCGCCGGAAATGCTCATGGCCCGGATTGATGAGGCGCAGCGCAGCACGCCCGGCCGATAGCGGCCCAGCTCTTCGATGAAGTCGCCCAGGCGCCAGTCGTTCACGCTCAGCATGCCCTGTAGCCAGGCCGTGGAGTCGGCGGGCAGGGCATGGGCAAGGGTGAAGTCTTGCTGGTCAAAGCACGTTTGCTGCCCGGCCTGCACGTGCAGCACCCGGTCAGGATGGCGCTGCGGGCGTACATCGACGCTGGCCTGCAACACGCCCACGCGTGTCTGCTGTGCCAGTTTGCGAACGCTGAACTCGGTACTGCGGGCCAGCACGCTGCCGTCGTCGGTGTGCACGATGAACGGGCGCTGCTGAATGTCGCTGGCCGGGCGCACGAGGATCTCCCCCTGGTACAGCTGGATTGCCCGCACTTTCCTGTCAAAGCGCACATCCAGCGCGGTACCCACGTTCAGTTCCAGCTGCGAGCCATCCGCCAGCTCTACAGCGCGCCGCTCGCCGGTACCGGTACGTTGTTGCGCCATCAAGGCGCGATAGGGCACCTGCTCTGTTGCCAGCCAGCCACCGCCGCCCATGGCCAGCAGCAGGCTCAGCACTTTCAGCACATCGCGCCGCTGCGTCTGCGCCGCGCCCAGGCTGGACAGCGCCGCGTGTGGCGGCACCGTGGCCCATTGTTGCTGAAGTTTTTCAACGCGCGCCCAGGCAGCGGCATGCTGAGGGCTGGCCTTTAGCCACTGGCGCCAGGCGTGGGTGCGGGCTTCATTGCTGTCGCCATCGTTGAGCTGCACGTACCAGGTGGCAGCGGCTTCCAGGGTTTTGACGTCCATGCCGTTCAGCCTTCGACTGCCAGCAGGCAGCGGGTCATGGCCTTGATCAGGTGATTCTTCACCGTGGTGACCGACACACCAAAGCGCTCGGCCGCAGCCCCATAGGTCAGGCCTTCCAGTTGCACGGCGAGAAAGATGGCACGGGTCTTGGGGCCGAGTTCGTCGAGCAGGCTGTCCACGGCCATCAGCATTTCGATGATCGACAGGCGAACCTCTGGTGATACCTCCACCGGCTCCGGTCGCAGGGCCAGGGCTTGCAGGTAGGCTTTTTCGATAGCGCGGCGGCGCACTTTGTCGATCAGGAGGGAGCGGGCGATGGCGCTGAGGTAGCTGCGCGGTTCGCGAATGGGGAGCTGGCTGCGGGCCGTCATCACCCGCAGGAACGTATCGTGCGCCAGGTCGGAGGCATCGGCTGCGTTTCCCAGGCGGGCGCGCAGCCAGCCTTTCAGCCAGCTGTTGTTTTCGCTGTAGAGCTGGTGGAGGGCCTGGTGATCGAGCGTCGACATGGCGTCAAATTCGCAATATGAATAGGAATTGATCGCATTGTCGCGATGAGCCAAGGTGATTGCAAGGAGGTTTGTCCATTGGGGCTGCGATGCAGCCCCAAGCACTGAGATTAGAACCCCGCCTCCAGGCCCAGCAGGTCCTGCACGGTCTGCCGCCGGCGAATCATGCGCAGCGCCCCTTCCTCGATCAGGAACTCCGGCAGCAGCGGCCGGCTGTTGTAGTTCGACGACATCGACGCCCCATAGGCCCCGGCATCGTGAATCACCAGCAAATCGCCCACCTGCGCCTGGGGCAGGTCCTGTGGGGTCAGCTCCTGGTCGTCCTGGGTGAACACATCCCCCGACTCGCACAGCGGCCCGGCCACCACGGTCGGCTGGCGTGGTCGGTCCACTGGCTGGCCGTTGGCATCGAGCAGGGTCATGCCGTGGTATGCACCGTACATCGCCGGGCGCATCAGGTCGTTGAAGCCGGCGTCGATCATCACGAAGGTATTGCGCCCCACCTGCTTCACGGCGCGCACTTCGGCCACCAGATAGCCGGATTCCGCCACCAGGAAGCGCCCAGGCTCGATCTCCATGCGCACCGGGTGGCCGAGCATCGCTTCGATTTCCTTGCGCGCCACCGCCCAGGTCTGGGCGTAGCGCTGCAGGTCGACCGGTTTGTCAGTGCTGCGGTACGGGGTGGAGAGCCCGCCGCCGATGGAAAACGCCTCGATGTCCACGCCCAGGCGGCCAATCAGCTCGATCATCGAGCGAGCCACCTGCTCCAGGTGCTGGTAGTCCACACCGGAACCAATGTGCATGTGCACGCCCACCAGGTGCAAGCCATGGGCCTTGATGCAGGCCAGTGCCTCCTCCAGCTCTTCGTGCCAGATACCGTGCTTGCTGTTCTCGCCGCCGGTGTTGGTCTTGCGGCTGTGGCCATGGCCAAAGCCCGGGTTGATGCGGATCCACACGCGGTGGCCGGGCGAGCGTTCACCCAGTTGGCGCAGCATGTCGATGGAACCCGCGTTCACTTCGATCTTCGAGGCCACCACGCGCTCCAGGGTCGGCCGGTCCAGCGCGTCGCAGGTCAGCACCACGCCGGCAGGGTCGCCGTCCACGCGGGCACCCGCTGCGAAGGCCCGCTCCATCTCACCCAGCGATACGGCGTCCAGCACCAGACCATGGGCGCGCATCAGGCGCAGCACGTGAAGGTTAGGGTTGGCTTTCTGGGCGAAGCGTACGGTGTCGAACACCTTCAACTGCTCGACACGTTCGGCGATGGTGCTGGCGTCGTACGCCCACAGCGGCGAGCCGTGCTGGCGGACAGCTTCGGCCAGGAGGGAGAAAGGTGCGGTCATGGTGGCGCTACTCATAGAAGGATGACCGCGAGGATGAGCCAAACAAGGAATTCAGAAAAATAGCTATTTTTCTGCCAGTCATTCATATCTGATATACCCATTGCTGACTTTGCCGGGTACTGCTGTGAAACTCTCCGTCCGCCATATCGAAGTGTTCCGTGCCATCATGGCCGCTGGCAGTGTGACCGGTGCTGCGCGCCTGCTGTTTACCTCGCAGCCCACTGTCAGCCGCGAGCTGGCGCGGCTGGAGCAGGTGACCGGGCTGAGCCTGTTCGAGCGCGAGGGTGGGCGCCTGGTGGCGACTGCCCAGGCGTTGCTGTTGATCGAAGAGGTCGAGCGCGCCTACGTCGGGCTGGAGCGGATCGACCGTTTTGCCCAGGCCATTCGCAATTTCGAGCAGGGGAGGCTGGCCATCACGTGCCTGCCGCTGTTCTCCCAGACGTTGCTGCCCAAGGCTTGCCAGCGCTTCCACCAGCAGCATCGGGGCGTGAGCGTGAGTATCCTGGCGCAGGAATCGCCATTGCTGGAAGAGTCTCTGATCGCCCAACAGCATGACCTTGGCCTGACCGAGGTCGAGCAGATACCGCGCGGTGCCTATGGCGAGCTGCTGTTCAGCGCCAACATGGTGTGCGTGCTGCCCGCGCATCACCCGCTACAGGCAAAAGCCGAGCTGGAACTTGCCGACTTTCATGAGGTGGACTTCATCAACCTGGCCAGACTGGACACTTACCGGCAGCGCCTGGACCAGTACTTTCGCGCGGCGGGGGTAAACCGCCGCACGGTGATCGAGACCACCAGTGCCGCCTCGGTGTGTGCCATGGTCAGGCAAGGGTTGGGGGTGGCGATCATCAACCCGTTGAGCGGGCTGGAGGCGGCGCAGGGCGGGTTGCCGATCCGCAGGTTGCGGGTGTCGGTGCCGTACCAGGTGATGCTGATACGGCCAGACCACAGGCCGGCTTCGGCGGCGGTGGAGCCGTTTTGCGAGGCGCTGCGGGTGCAGGCCAAAGAGATGCAGCAAGCGTTGGCGTGATCCTTGTGGGAGCGGGCATGCCCGCGAAGCAGGCGACGCGATGGATGGCACCGGCTGTGCCGGTGTTCGCGGGCACGCCCGCTCCCACAGAGACCGCGCTGGTGTTCAGTTAATCACAGCTCGCAGACGAAGGTCCCGGTCCCGGCCAGGATGTTCTCCAGGGTTTCTTTCACTTCATCCAGGTCGCTCAGGTCGCTGGTCAGGTTGATTTCCAGCACCTCATCCCCCTTCAGCGCATCGCGGTCGCCGGCGGCCACTTCAATCAGCAGGCGCTTGGCGCTGAGGGTCACTTTCAGCCCGTCCAGCGTCGATGGTTCGTCATCCAGGGTCAGGTCGACGGTGTCTTCGTCCGGGTAGCGGGTAAGCAGAAACATCTGGCCCTTGTCGCTGTGGCAGCACAGGGTCGCCATGTTGTCTTCCTCGTCATCGCAAGGGGTGGCGAAGAGCAGGGCGGTGTTGATTTGCATGAGCGGGCTCGGATCAAAGTGAATGGAAGGGAATTCTGACAGTCTTGCGTACAGGCATAAACGTAAAGTTACCGCCCCTTGACCGAAATTGTCGCAGCGCTGCAAGCCTTGATGACCGATCAGTCGTTAAGCTTCGGCGAGCCCTGGGCGTGCCCGCGCACGTTCAACGCCTGGTTTTACCGTCCGCCTTGCCACGGGTTGGCTATCGTTGATCCGTACACGGCGCACGCAGCGACGCTTCAACTATTACAAAGCCCAAGCGGAGTACCACAGATGGCGTTCTTCACCGCAGCCAGTAAAGCCGACTTCCAGCATCAACTGCAAGCGGCCCTGGCGCAGCACATCAGCGAACAGTCCCTGCCACAAGTGGCGCTGTTCGCCGAGCAGTTCTTCGGCATCATCTCTCTGGACGAACTCACCCAACGCAGGCTTTCCGACCTGGCCGGCTGCACCCTGTCAGCCTGGCGCATCATCGAACGTTTCGACCCCGAATACCCGCAAGTGCGGGTATACAACCCTGATTACGAGCGCAACGGCTGGCAATCGACCCACACCGTGGTCGAGGTGCTGCACCACGACCTGCCGTTTTTGGTCGACTCGGTGCGCACCGAGCTCAACCGTCGTGGCTACAGCATCCACACCCTGCAAACCACCGTGCTCAGCGTGCGCCGTGGCGCCAAGGGCGAGCTGCTGGAACTGCTGCCCAAGGGTACCCAGGGCGAGGGCGTGCGCCACGAGTCGCTGATGTACCTGGAGATCGACCGCTGCGCCAATGCCGCAGAGCTGACCGTGCTGGCCCGCGAGATCGAGCAGGTGCTGGCCGAGGTGCGGGTGGCAGTCGCCGATTTCGAGCCGATGAAGGCCAAGCTGCGTGACGTGGTGGCCGAGGTGGAACAGACCGCCTTCGGCCCGGCGCAACACGAAAAGGGCGAGGTCAAGGCCTTCCTCGAGTGGCTGCTGGACAACCACTTCACCTTCCTGGGCTATGAAGAGTTCACCGTCAAGGGCGATGCCGATGGCGGCCAGATGGTTTACGACGAGCAGTCGTTCCTCGGCCTGCCGCGCCGCCTGCGCGTGGGCCTGACGGCCGAAGAGCTGCGCATCGAAGACTACGCCGTGGCCTACCTCAACGAACCGCTGCTGCTGTCGTTCGCCAAGGCCGCGCTGCCTAGCCGCGTGCACCGCCCGGCCTACCCGGACTACGTGTCGATCCGCCAGCTGGACGCCGACGGCAAGGTCATCAAGGAACACCGCTTCATGGGCCTGTACACCTCGTCGGTGTATGGCGAAAGCGTGCATGCCATTCCTTACATCCGCGTCAAGGTAGCCGAAGTCGAGCGCCGCTCGGGCTTCGACCCCAAGGCACACCTGGGCAAGGAACTGGCCCAGGTGCTGGAGGTGCTGCCGCGCGACGACCTGTTCCAGACGCCGATCGACGAGCTGTTCACCACCGTCATGGCGATCGTGCAGATCCAGGAGCGCAACAAGATCCGCGTGTTCCTGCGCAAGGACCCGTACGGCCGCTTCTGCTACTGCCTGGCGTACGTGCCGCGGGAGATCTACTCCACCGAAGTGCGACAGAAAATCCAGCAAGTACTGATGGAGCGCCTGAAGGCCAGCGACTGCGAGTTCTGGACCTTCTTCTCCGAATCAGTGCTGGCCCGTGTGCAACTGATTCTGCGGGTAGACCCAAAAAACCGCATCGACATCGACCCGCAGCAGCTGGAACGCGAAGTGATCCAGGCCTGCCGCTCGTGGCATGACGATTATTCGACGCTGGTCGTGGAGAACTTCGGCGAAGCCCAAGGCACCAACATCCTCGCTGATTTCCCCAAGGGCTTCCCGGCCGGCTACCGTGAACGCTTTGCCGCGCACTCGGCCGTTGTCGACCTGCAGCATGTGCTGAGCCTGTCGGAAAGCAAGCCGCTGGCCATGAGTTTCTACCAGCCGCTGACCCAGGTGGGTGAGCGCATCCTGCACTGCAAGCTGTACCACGCCGACACCCCGTTGGCGCTGTCCGACGTGTTGCCGATCCTGGAAAACCTTGGCCTGCGTGTGCTGGGCGAGTTCCCGTACCGCCTGCGTCACGCCAATGGCCGCGAGTACTGGATTCACGACTTCGCCTTCACCTACAGCGAAGGCCTGAGCTTGGATATCCAGCAGCTCAACGACACCTTGCAGGACGCCTTCATCCACATCGTGGGCGGTGATGCCGAGAACGATGCCTTCAACCGTCTGGTACTCACCGCTGGCCTGCCTTGGCGTGACGTGGCGCTGCTGCGCGCTTACGCCCGTTACCTGAAGCAGATCCGCCTGGGCTTCGACTTGGGTTACATCGCCAGCACCCTGAACAACCACACCGACATCGCCCGCGAGCTGACCCGGTTGTTCAAGACCCGTTTCTACCTGGCGCGCAAGCTCACCCAGGATGACCTCGACGACAAGCAGCAGCGCCTGGAGCAGGCCATCCTGACCGCGCTCGACGACGTGCAGGTACTCAACGAAGACCGCATCCTGCGGCGCTACCTGGACCTGATCAAGGCCACCCTGCGCACCAACTTCTATCAGCCGGATGCCAACGGCCAGAACAAGTCGTACTTTAGCTTCAAGTTCAACCCCAAGCTGATCCCCGAGCTGCCCAAGCCGGTGCCCAAGTTTGAAATCTTCGTTTATTCGCCTCGGGTCGAGGGCGTGCACCTGCGCTTTGGTAACGTCGCCCGTGGCGGCCTGCGCTGGTCTGACCGTGAAGAAGACTTCCGCACCGAAGTGCTGGGCCTGGTCAAGGCCCAGCAGGTGAAGAACTCGGTCATCGTGCCGGTCGGCGCCAAGGGCGGTTTCCTGCCGCGCCGCCTGCCACTGGGCGGTAGCCGGGACGAGATTGCCGCCGAAGGCGTGGCGTGCTACCGCATCTTCATTTCCGGCCTGCTCGACATCACCGACAACCTCAAGGACGGTGGCGTGGTGCCGCCGGCCAACGTGGTGCGTCACGACGATGATGACCCGTACCTGGTGGTGGCGGCCGACAAAGGCACCGCCACCTTCTCCGACATCGCCAACGGCATTGCCATCGACTACGGCTTCTGGCTGGGCGATGCCTTTGCCTCGGGCGGTTCGGCCGGTTACGACCACAAGAAGATGGGCATTACCGCGCGTGGAGCCTGGGTGGGCGTGCAGCGCCACTTCCGCGAGCGCGGCATCAACGTGCAGGAAGACCCGATCACCGTCATCGGCGTGGGCGACATGGCCGGCGACGTGTTCGGCAACGGCCTGCTGATGTCCGACAAGCTGCAACTGGTGGCGGCGTTCAACCACCTGCACATCTTCATCGACCCCAACCCCGAGCCTGCGTCCAGCTTTGCCGAGCGCAAGCGCCTGTTCGACCTGCCGCGTTCGGCCTGGAGCGATTACGACACCAGCATCATGTCTGAAGGCGGCGGTATCTTCCCGCGCAGTGCCAAAAGCATCGCCATCAGCCCGCAGATGAAAGAGCGCTTTGCCATCGAGGCCGACCGCCTGACCCCGACCGAGCTGCTGAACGCGTTGCTCAAGGCACCGGTCGACCTGCTGTGGAACGGCGGTATCGGCACCTACGTAAAGGCCAGCAGCGAAAGCCACGCCGATGTCGGCGACAAGGCCAACGACGCGCTGCGGGTAAACGGCAACGAACTGCGCTGCAAGGTGGTGGGCGAGGGCGGCAACCTGGGCATGACCCAGCTCGGCCGAGTGGAGTTCGGCCTGAACGGCGGCGCCACCAACACCGACTTCATCGACAACGCCGGCGGCGTGGACTGCTCCGACCACGAGGTCAACATCAAGATCCTGCTCAACGAAGTGGTGCAGGGTGGCGACATGACCGAGAAGCAGCGTAACCAGCTGCTGGGCAGCATGACCGACGAAGTCGGCAACCTGGTGCTGGGCAACAACTACAAGCAGACCCAGGCGCTGTCGCTGGCCGCCCGCCGCGCCCGCGAGCGGATTGCCGAGTACAAGCGCCTGATGGCCGACCTGGAAGGTCGTGGCAAGCTGGACCGCGCCATCGAGTTCCTGCCGTCCGAAGAGCAGTTGGCTGAACGCCTGGCTGCCGGCCAGGGCCTGACCCGCGCCGAGCTGTCGGTGCTGATCTCGTACAGCAAGATCGACCTCAAGGAGCAACTGCTCAAGTCGCTGGTGCCGGACGACGACTACCTGACCCGCGACATGGAAACCGCCTTCCCGCCGTCGCTGGTCAGCAAGTTCGCCGAGGCCATGCGCCGCCACCGCCTGAAGCGCGAAATCGTCAGCACCCAGATCGCCAACGACCTGGTCAACAACATGGGCATCACCTTCGTCCAGCGCCTGAAGGAGTCGACCGGCATGAGCCCGGCCAACGTGGCCGGGGCCTATGTGATCGTGCGCGACATCTTCCACCTGCCGCACTGGTTCCGCCAGATCGAGGCTCTGGACTACCAGGTGCCGGCGGAAATCCAGCTCACCCTGATGGACGAGCTGATGCGCCTGGGCCGCCGTGCCACCCGCTGGTTCCTGCGTAGCCGCCGTAACGAGCAGGACGCCGGGCGCGACACCGCGCACTTCGGGCCGAAGATTGCGCAGTTGGGGCTCAAGCTGGACGAGCTGCTGGAAGGCCCGACCCGCGAACGCTGGATGGTGCGTTACCAGGGCTTTGTCGACGCCGGTGTCCCGGAGTTGCTGGCGCGCATGGTGGCCGGTACCAGCCACTTGTACACCCTGTTGCCGATCATCGAAGCCGCCGACGTTACCGGCCATGAACCGGCGCAGGTGGCCAAGGCGTTCTTCGCCGTGGGCAGCGCGCTGGACCTGACCTGGTACCTGCAGGAAATCAGCAACCTGCCGGTGGAAAACAACTGGCAGGCCTTGGCCCGCGAAGCGTTCCGCGATGACATTGACCTGCAGCAACGGGCAATCACCATCTCGGTATTGCAGATGGCCGATGCACCGGAAGACATGGACGCCCGCGTGGCGCTGTGGGCCGAGCAGCACCGGGTGATGGTGGAGCGCTGGCGCGCCATGCTGGACGACCTGCGCAATGCCACGGGCACCGACTATGCGATGTACGCGGTGGCCAACCGCGAGCTGGTCGACCTGGCCATGAGCGGGCAGGCGGCGGTGGTGCCGTCCTGATCATCAGGCTGAAATGAAAAAGCCCCGGCAGTGATGCCGGGGCTTTTTTGTATTACCTGTTCTGGCTTACTTGAACCTGCGCTCCACGCCTTTCTCCACCAGAATCTTCGCCGAAATCTCTTCCACCGAAAAATGCGTGGAATTGATGTTGGGAATGTTCTCCCTGCGGAACAGGCTCTCCACCTCACGCACTTCGAACTCGCACTGGGCAAAGCTGGAATAGCGGCTGTTGGGCTTGCGCTCGTGGCGGATGGCGGTGAGGCGATCGGGGTCGATGGTCAGGCCGAACAGCTTGTTGTGGTGCTTTTTCAGCACTGCCGGCAGCTGCAGGCGCTCCATGTCGTCCTCGGTCAGCGGGTAGTTGGCGGCGCGGATGCCGAACTGCATGGCCATGTACAGGCAGGTCGGGGTCTTGCCGCAACGCGACACGCCAACCAGAATCAGGTCGGCCTTGTCGTAGTAGTGGGTACGCGCGCCGTCGTCGTTGTCCAGGGCGAAGTTCACAGCCTCGATGCGTTCCATGTAGTTGGAATTACCGCCAATCGAGTGCGATTTACCCACGGAATACGACGAATGGGCGGTCAATTCCTGCTCGAGCGGGGATAAAAAAGAGGAAAAGATGTCGATCATGAAGCCATTCGACGTCGCCAGGATCTCACGGATGTCCTGATTGACGATGGTGTCGAAGATGATCGGGCGCACCCCGTCACGCTCGGCGGCAGCGTTGATTTGCTGGACCATGGTCCGCGCTTTGTCCGGCGAATCGATGTACGGGCGGGTAAATTTGTTGAACGGAATGCTCTCGAATTGCGCGAGCAAACTCTGGCCCAGGGTTTCGGCAGTGATACCGGTGCCGTCGGAGATGAAGAACGCGGTTCGTTTCATTTGCGATCTGGGCCTTAAGCTGATGACGTTTCTTGGATATGATAAGTTCGGTTTGCCGAATGCGGCTGTCGGCATTCTCACTTATTTTCCAGGTACAGGCCACAAACGCCCGGCCAAGTCACAGAAGACAGGCGGGCGCCTTTTTGAGCTTTTCCAACACAGTTAGTGGAGAGATCACCTTGGTAGAGTACGTAGTTTCCCTCGATAAGCTCGGCGTCCATGATGTGGAGCATGTGGGGGGCAAGAACGCATCCCTGGGCGAGATGATCAGCAACCTTGCCGGTGCTGGTGTATCGGTGCCGGGCGGCTTTGCCACTACGGCGCAGGCGTACCGCGATTTTCTCGAACAGAGTGGTCTCAACGACCGGATCCATGCCGCGCTCGACGCGCTGGACGTGGATGACATCAATGCCCTGACCAAGACCGGCGCGCAGATTCGCCAGTGGGTCATGGAAGCCGAGTTCCCGCCGCGTCTGGATTCGGAAATCCGAACCGCATTCGCCGCGATGGCTGCCGGCAACGACAACATGGCGGTTGCCGTGCGCTCCTCAGCCACTGCCGAAGACCTGCCAGACGCCTCGTTCGCAGGCCAGCAGGAAACCTTCCTCAACATCCGCGGCGTTGACAACGTGATCCGCGCGGCCAAGGAAGTGTTCGCCTCGCTGTTCAACGACCGCGCCATCGCCTACCGCGTGCACCAGGGCTTCGACCACAAGCTGGTGGCCCTGTCGGCTGGCGTGCAGCGCATGGTCCGCTCCGAAACCGGCACCGCCGGCGTCATGTTCACCCTCGACACCGAGTCGGGCTTCCGCGACGTGGTGTTCATCACGGGCGCCTACGGCCTGGGCGAAACCGTGGTGCAGGGTGCGGTCAACCCTGACGAATTCTACGTGCACAAGAACACCCTGCAGGCCGGCCGCCCGGCCATCCTGCGCCGCAACCTGGGCAGCAAGGCCATCAAGATGGTCTACGGCGAAGAAGCCAAGGCTGGCCGTTCGGTCAAGACCGTGGAAGTGGACCGCGCCGAGCGCGCACGCTTCTGCCTGAGTGATGCCGAGGTCAGCGAGCTGGCCAAACAGGCCATGATCATCGAGCAGCACTACCAGCGCCCGATGGACATCGAGTGGGCCAAGGACGGTGACGACGGCAAGCTGTACATTGTCCAGGCCCGCCCTGAGACCGTGAAAAGCCGTTCCAGCGCCAACGTCATGGAACGCTACCTGCTGAAAGAAAAAGGCACCGTACTGGTCGAAGGCCGTGCCATCGGCCAGCGCATCGGCGCCGGC
>NZ_BCBJ01000059.1:0-32036 GCF_001320605.1 Pseudomonas sp. NBRC 111133
GTGATCAACGACGTTTCGGAAATGGACAAGGTCCAGCCGGGTGACGTGCTGGTTTCCGACATGACCGACCCGGACTGGGAACCGGTGATGAAGCGCGCGAGCGCCATCGTGACCAACCGCGGCGGCCGTACCTGCCACGCGGCGATCATCGCCCGCGAGCTGGGTATCCCGGCCGTGGTCGGTTGCGGCAATGCCACCCAGGTGCTCAAAGACGGCCAGGGCGTGACTGTGTCCTGCGCCGAAGGCGATACCGGCTTCATCTTCGAAGGCGAGCTGGGCTTTGACGTCAAGCAGAACTCCGTCGATGCCATGCCGGAGCTGCCGTTCAAGATCATGATGAACGTCGGCAACCCGGACCGCGCCTTCGACTTCGCCCAGCTGCCCAACGCCGGTGTCGGCCTGGCGCGCCTGGAGTTCATCATCAATCGCATGATCGGTGTGCACCCCAAGGCGCTGCTGAACTATGCCGGCCTGCCTGCCGACCTGAAAGAGAGCGTCGACAAGCGCATTGCCGGTTACAACGACCCGGTCGGCTTCTACGTCGAGAAACTGGTCGAAGGCATCAGCACCCTGGCGGCAGCCTTCTACCCGAAAAAGGTCATCGTGCGCCTGTCGGACTTCAAGTCCAACGAGTACGCCAACCTGATCGGCGGCAAGCTGTACGAGCCGGAAGAAGAAAACCCGATGCTGGGCTTCCGTGGCGCTTCGCGTTACATCAGCGAATCGTTCCGTGACTGCTTCGAGCTCGAGTGCCGTGCGCTCAAGCGCGTGCGCAACGAAATGGGCCTGACCAACGTCGAGATCATGGTGCCGTTCGTGCGTACCCTGGGCGAAGCCAGCCAAGTGGTCGACCTGCTTGCCGAAAACGGCCTGGCCCGTGGCGACAACGGCCTGCGCGTGATCATGATGTGCGAGCTGCCGTCCAACGCCATTCTGGCCGAAGAGTTCCTGGAGTACTTCGATGGCTTCTCGATCGGCTCCAACGACCTGACCCAGCTGACCCTGGGCCTGGACCGCGACTCGGGCATCATCGCCCACCTGTTCGACGAGCGTAACCCTGCCGTCAAGAAGCTGCTGGCCAATGCCATCGCCGCGTGCAACAAGGCCGGCAAGTACATCGGCATCTGCGGCCAGGGCCCATCGGACCACCCGGACCTGGCCAAGTGGCTGATGGAGCAGGGCATCGAAAGCGTGTCGCTGAACCCGGACTCGGTACTCGAAACCTGGTTCTTCCTGGCCGAAGGCCAAGGCGCGGCCTGATGCAGTAAAACGCGGGGGGACGTCTGGCGTACCCCCGCCTGGTTTTTTCCAGGGCGAGTTCCAGCAATGGATCCCGCCCTTTTTTGTGCACCAAGCAACCTATGCAAAGCAGCAGCACTCTATTCCCCGTGGCCCTGCTCAGTGCCGAGCGCCGCGGCGACCTCAGCGAAGACGTGTACCGGATCAAGGCCGGCAACGGCCCGGACCCTAGCGTCGAGCTGGCCATCACCCGCCTGGGGCTGGCCGACCATGGCCGTGCCCAGGGCGTGCCGGTCATTCTCCTGCACGGCAGTTTTTCCAACCGGCGTTTCTGGTATTCGCCCAAAGGTATTGGCTTGGGCGCCTACCTCGCCCGTGCCGGTTTCGATGTGTGGATCCCGGAAATGCGCGGTCACGGGCTGTCGCCACGCAACCGTGCCTGGCGGCACAACACCGTTGCAGCCTATGCCCGTGATGACCTGCCACTGATTGCCGCGTTCGTACGCGAGCAGTCGGGCCAGGCGCCGCACTGGGTTGGCCATTCCTTGGGCGGCACCACGCTGGTGGCGGCGCTTGGGGGTGGTTTCCTGGCTGCCGAACAGGTGGCCAGCGTGGCGCTGTTCGGCACCCAGATCAGCCGTGTCTACTGGCCTTTGAAGGTGCCACCGCTGGTGTGGGGGGCGAAGCTGGTGCTCAAGCGCTGGGGGCAGATTTCCGGGCCACGCTTCAAACGTGGGCCGGAAGACGAGCCGATTGGCCTGGCGCTGGAAAGCATGCGCTGGCATGGCCTGTTCGGGCGCTTTGGCGACAAGCAGCACGACTGGTGGGCGGGGCTGGCAGAGGTGGATGTGCCGCTGCTGGCGGTGGCCGGTGCGGGGGACTTCCAGGACCCGGTGTGGGCCTGCCGCAAGCTGTTCGAGCAGTTGGGGGGCGAGCGCAAGCAGTTCCTGCGGCTGGGGCGTGAGGAAGGTTTTGATGCGTTTGGGCATGTCGACATGCTGGTGAGCAAGGCTGCGCAGGCGCAGGTATGGCCGTTGGTGGAGCGCTGGTTGCGTGATCCATTGCTGCCGGTGCATGAATCCACAGTGTCTCAGGAACCTTTGCCAGTCAGTTGATCTTGCATTGCCTGGGCCGGCCTCTTCGCGGGCAAGCCCGCTCCCACAGGGATTTCACAGCACTTAAGCCTTGTGATACCGCTGTGAGAGCGGGCTTGCCCGCGAAGAGGCCAGTACAGGCTAAAGATGACCGCTTGGTCCTTGGTGACTGCGACCGTCTCCAAGGTGTAGCCTTGGCCGATACCCGCTTTCGTTGTGACTGACAGGAGCTTCCCATGCAGCATTACGTAACGCCCGACCTGTGTGACGCCTACCCCGACTTGGTACACGTGCTGGAACCCATGTTCAGCAATTTTGGTGGCCGCGATTCGTTCGGCGGCCAGATCGTCACCATCAAGTGCTTCGAGGACAACTCGCTGGTCAAGGAGCAAGTCGAACTCGACGGCAAGGGCAAGGTCCTGGTGGTCGATGGTGGTGGTTCGCTGCGCCGTGCGCTGCTGGGCGACATGCTTGCGGAAAAAGCCGCCAAAAACGGTTGGGAAGGCCTGGTGATCTATGGCTGCGTGCGTGACGTCGATGTGCTGATCCAGACCGACGTCGGCGTGCAGGCCCTGGCCAGCCACCCGATGAAAACCGACAAGCGTGGTATCGGTGACCTCAATGTGGTGGTGACCTTCGCCGGCGTTACCTTCCGCCCGGGCGAGTACGTGTATGCCGACAACAATGGCGTACTGGTTTCGCCAAGCCCGCTGAAAATGCCGGAGTGATGCGCCCCACGCGCTGATGGAGCTTTGATGTTCGAGGAAGACAACGCGCAGTGGGGGCTGGTGCATGCCCTGGTGCTCGATGGTAAAGGTGGCGCGCGCTCGATTGCCCGTACCGAACTGGACAGCTTGCAACTGCAACCGGAGCAGAGCCTGTGGCTGCACTGGGACCGCAGCCATCCTCAAACCCGTACCTGGCTGCTGCACGACAGTGGCCTGAGCGAGTTCGCCTGCGAGCTGCTGCTGGAGGAAAACACCCGGCCGCGCCTGCTGCCCATGGCAGACGAACAGCTGCTGCTGTTCCTGCGCGGGGTCAACCTCAACCCGGGTGCCGAACCTGAAGACATGGTTTCGGTACGTATTTTCGCCGAGGCACAGCGGGTTATCTCGTTGCGCCTCAGGCCGTTGCGTGCCAGTGACGAAATTCTCCAGCAACTGGAACAGGGCAGGGGGCCGAAATCAGCCTCCGAACTGTTGCTGTTGATGGGCGAACTGCTGACTGAAAAGGTTCAGGGCCTGGTGAGTGACCTGGCCGAACTGGTCGACTTGGAAGAAGAAAAGGTCGAAACCGACGAGCGGTATACCCCTGAGCATGGCAGCCTGCAGCAGATCCGCCGTCGTGCCGCCGGCCTGCGCCGTTTTCTTGCTCCGCAACGGGAAATCTACGCCCAGCTGTCGCGCAGCAAATGGAGCTGGTTCGCCAATGCCGACGCCGATTACTGGAACGAGCTCAATAACAGCCTGATCCGCTACCTCGAAGAGCTGGAGCTGACCCGCGAGCGCGCTGCGCTGGTGCTGGAAAGCGAAGACCGGCGGCGCAGCGAGCGGATGAACCGCACCATGTACCGTTTTGGCATCATCACCTGCATCTTTTTGCCCATGAGCTTCATCACCGGGCTGCTGGGCATCAATGTCGGCGGTATTCCGGGGGCGGATAACCCGTTGGGCTTTCTGTTCGCCTGCATCGTCGTGCTGGGGCTGGCGGTGGGGCAGTGGTGGCTGTTCCGGCGGTTGCGATGGGTTTAGGTGTGCATTTTGAAACATTCGTACCAATGGGATGTGTGACCCATTGCCCGGCCATCTCGTCTCTTGCTGACACTGCGCGAGGTGCCCATGCACGATCCGTTTGAAGAATCCCTGCGCGACCTGCTCAAGGCGTCACCCTCCGGCAATGACCGGGACGACCGGGACGACGCCGCTTGCCTGGGTCGCGTACTGAAAACCGCCAACCGCCAGGTTGGCGCGGGTGATCTGTTCAGCCTGCTTGGCCGCTGGAGCCAGGCGCTGCTCATCGCCGTCAATAATGGCTCGGCGCATGTCGCGCCGGTGCGTCGACACTCTTCCCGCAACGCTGCCACCGGCAGCAAAGCAGATAAGGCCGATTGAATATGGAACTCGATCTCTGGACCCAGAGCCTGGTCACCGCAATGACTGCCCTTTGGACCAAGGTAGCGAACTTCATCCCCAACCTGTTCGGCGCGCTGGTCGTGGTGCTGCTCGGTTTCGTGGTGGCCAAGCTGCTCGACACACTGCTGTCCAAGCTGCTGGCCAAGTTTGGCCTGGACCGCCTGATGGCCGGCACCGGCCTCACCAAGATGCTTGGCCGGGTCGGCATTCAGGTGCCGATCTCGACCCTGATCGGCAAGATCGTCTACTGGTTCGTGCTGCTCATCTTCCTGGTCTCGGCCGCCGAGTCGCTGGGCCTGGAGCGGGTGTCGGCCACCCTCGACATGCTTGCCCTGTACCTGCCCAAGGTGTTCGGCGCGGCCTTGGTGCTGCTGGCCGGCGTGCTGCTGGCACAGGTTGCCAATGGCCTGGTGCGCGGCGCTGCCGAAGGCATCGGCCTGGAATACTCGGCAGGGCTTGGGCGCATTACCCAGGGCCTGGTGATCATCATCAGCATCTCGGTGGCCATCAGCCAGCTGGAGGTGAAAACCGACCTGCTGAACCACGTTATCGTCATCGGGCTGATTACCGTTGGTCTGGCCGTTGCCTTGGCCATGGGCCTTGGCAGCCGCGAAATCGCCGGGCAGATCCTGGCCGGCATTTACGTGCGCGAGCTGTATCAGGTCGGCCAGCAGGTGCGGATTGGAGAGGTTGAAGGGCACATCGAGGAAATCGGCACGGTCAAGACAACGCTGCTGACCGATGATGGCGACCTGGTGTCGCTGTCCAACCGCGAGTTGCTCGAGCAGCGTGTCAATAGCCGCTAACCGCACAAAAGCTGTTAATGTATGCCGCCGCGAAATTCGACCCACGGGGTCGCGCGGCGACATTGACCTGACTGTCGGCCAGATCCGTTTTGAATAAAGTTCATTCGCCGCCCATGCGTTATGACCCCCGCGAGCTCACCGACGAAGAGTTGGTGGCGCGTTCGCATGAGGAGCTGTACCACGTTACCCGCGCCTATGAAGAGCTCATGCGGCGCTACCAACGGACCCTGTTCAACGTCTGTGCGCGTTATCTGGGGAACGACCGGGACGCGGACGATGTCTGTCAGGAAGTGATGCTGAAAGTGCTGTACGGCCTGAAGAACTTCGAAGGTAAATCCAAGTTCAAGACCTGGCTCTACAGCATCACCTACAACGAGTGCATTACCCAGTACCGCAAGGAGCGCCGTAAACGCCGGTTGATGGATGCCTTGAGTCTGGACCCTGTCGAAGAGGCGTCCGAAGACAAGGCCCCGAAGCCGGAAGAAAAAGGCGGGTTGGACAAATGGCTGGTGCATGTGAACCCGATTGACCGGGAAATTCTGGTGCTTCGTTTTGTCGCAGAGCTGGAATTTCAGGAAATTGCCGACATCATGCACATGGGCCTGAGCGCGACGAAAATGCGCTACAAGCGCGCGCTAGACAAGCTTCGGGAGAAATTTGCCGGCCTCGATGAAACTTAGTGGCGTGCAAATATCTCTAACGAATCGGCGAGTTCTGCTAGACTTGCCGTCGAGTTGTCCCCCGTGTTTGTGGTGGGACTGCTTAACTATCACCAGATGGGGATTTAACGGATGAAATTGAAAAACACCTTGGGCTTGGCCATTGGTTCGCTCGTAGCCGCCACTTCGATTGGCGCTATGGCACAAGGTCAAGGCGCCGTCGAGACCGAAGTTTTCTACAAGAAAGAATTCTTCGACAGCCAGCGCGACTTCAAGAACGACGGCAACCTGTTCGGCGGCTCGATCGGTTACTTCCTGACCGACGACGTTGAACTGCGTCTGGGCTACGACGAAGTACACAACGCTCGTGGCGAAGACGGCAAGAACATCAAGGGCTCGAACACCGCCCTGGACGCCGTTTACCACTTCAACAACCCGTACGACGCTATCCGTCCGTACGTTTCCGCTGGTTTCTCGCACCAGTCGCTGGGCCAGACCGGCCGTGGCGGTCGTGACCACTCCACCTTCGCCAACGTTGGCGCTGGCGCCAAGTGGTACATCACCGACATGTTCTACGCCCGTGCCGGCGTAGAAGCTCAGTACAACATCGACCAGGGCGACACCGAGTGGGCTCCAAGCGTTGGTGTTGGCCTGAACTTCGGCGGTAGCCCGAAGCAAGCCGCAGCCGCTCCGGCTCCAGTTGCTGAAGTCTGCTCCGACTCCGACAACGACGGCGTTTGCGACAACGTCGACAAGTGCCCAGACACCCCGGCCAACGTTACCGTTGACGCCGACGGCTGCCCGGCTGTTGCCGAAGTCGTTCGTGTTGAGCTGGACGTGAAGTTCGACTTCGACAAGTCGGTCGTCAAGCCAAACAGCTACGGCGACATCAAAAACCTGGCTGACTTCATGAAGCAGTACCCACAAACCACCACCGTGGTTGAAGGTCACACTGACTCCGTGGGTCCAGACGCTTACAACCAGAAGCTGTCCGAGCGTCGTGCCAACGCTGTCAAGCAAGTGCTGACCCAGCAGTACGGCGTAGAATCCAGCCGTGTTGACTCGGTAGGCTACGGCGAAACCCGTCCGGTTGCTGACAACGCCACCGAAGAAGGCCGTGCTATCAACCGTCGCGTTGAAGCTCAGGTAGAAGCTCAGTCCAAGTAATTGGCCTGATGTTTCATGAAAAACCCGGCCTCGGCCGGGTTTTTCTTTACCTGGGTTTTGTGTTACCTGTGCCGGCCCTTTCGCGGGTTTACCCGCGAAGAGGCCGGCACAGGCAATAAATCATCCGGCGATTGCGACCAGGTCCTGAGCCTGCTGTTCACCAACCACGGAGCGGCAGCCGCCACGCTTGCCCACGGCAATCACCCGGGCCTGCGGGCAATGATCCAGCACTGCCGGGTTGACCAGGTCGTCGATCATTACCACTGCCGCTTGCTGCAAGGCACGCACGGCCTTGAGGGTGAGCAGTTCAGGGTCGCCAGGGCCGGCGCCTACCAGCCAGACTTTTGCATTCATCGGGTATTCCTCGTTGGCAGGGTGCGCTCAGCCTTTGAGCAGGCCAAGCAGCAGGATCAGGTTGAGTAGCAACGACAGCAGGGCCAGGGTGCGCCATACCTTCAACGGCTCGCGTTCCAGCAAGGGGCGTGGCCTGTCAGGCAGCTCTTGGCGGTCGCCACGCTCAAGCAGCAACAACCAGTGTTCGGCCGTTTCGAAGCGCTGCGCTGGATCGGCCGCCACCGCCTGCTGCAGGTTGTGCTGCAGCCATTCCGGCAAGTCGGGGCGGTAGCGTGCAGCGTTGACCGGCTGACCGAAGCGCGGGCGCTGAAAGGCTTCCACCTCGCCATACGGGTAGTGCCCGGTCAGCAGGTGATACAGCGTCACGCCCACGGCATACAAGTCCTGGCGCGGGCTGGGTGGTTGGCCGTCGAACGCTTCCGGGGCGATGTACGAGGGCGTGCCGGGTACGTCGTGCGGCGCGTCTTCGCAAAGGCCGGGGCAATAGGCCAGGCCGAAATCCAGCAGGCGCAGTTGGCCATCGCTGCCCAGGTGCAGGTTGTCTGGCTTGATGTCGCGGTGCAGCAGGTTGCGCCGGTGCAACACGCCAACCGCCTGCAGCAGTTGCCGGGCCATCTCCAGCCACTGCGGCAGGGGCAGCGGGCCGTGCTCGGCCAGCAGGGTTGCAAGGCTTTGGCCGGGGTACTCGCGCATCACGTAGTACAGGTGTTGCCGCTGGCTGGCCGCATGCAACTCGGGGAAGTGGCGGCCTGCAACTCGGCGCAGGAACCACTCTTCGAGCAACAGCGCTTGCGTAGCACCGGGCTCTTGTTCGCGTTCGGCAGGCAGGGTCTTGAGAAGCCAAGGTCGGCCTTGGCTGTCGCGCACCCGGTATAGCAGCGACTGGCGGCTTTGTGAAAGCAGGCAGTCGGCCTGCCAGTCATCGATTACTTGGCCTGTTCGCAGCGCGCCGGGCACCGGCCACTGCTGTAACTGCGCCAAAGTATCGCCCAGGTTGGCGGTGCCCAGCTGTTCGACGTGCACCAGCAGGGCACTGGCATTGTCCTGGCTGCCATTGAGGTGCGCGCTGGCAACCAGTGTGTCGACGGCCAGTTGCAAGTCGGTCTGATCGCGCAGCACGGCCTGGATGTGTTGGTCGCCCAGGCTGGCCCAAACCCCGTCGCTGAGCAGCAGGAAGCACTCGCCTGGCTGCAGCTCGCCCTCTAGGTAATCCACCAGCAGGTGCTGGTCCAGGCCCAGTGCGCGTTTTAGTACATGCTGCATGCCCGGCTGGTCCCACACATGGTCTTCGCTCAGGCACTGCAGGCGCCCGGCGTACCAGCGGTAAACCCGGCAATCACCCACATGGGCCAAGGTGAAGCGCCGGCCACGTAACACCAGTGCGCTGAGTGTGGTCAACAACGGCTGGCCGCTGCCTTGGGCGCGCAGCCAGCGGTTCTGAGCCAGCAACAGGCGGTCCAGGGCCTGGGCAACGCTCCAGGTGGCGGGGGTGGCGTAGTAATCCAAGGCCAGTGCCTGCAAGCTGGCCCGTGCGGCCAGGCCACCATCGGCGCATTGGCTGACGCCGTCGGCGAGGGCGAACAGGTAGCCCTTGCTGGCGGCCAGCTCCGGCGCCGGGGTGACCAGGCGCAGGGCATCCTGGTTTTCCTCGCGGGGCCCGGTGGCGCTGGCGTGGGCGAACTTCAGTTGCAGGCTCATGGGTGTCACTCAGACCCGTGCAGCGGTAACGGCTGCAGAGCCCCAGGTGGTGCGCCAGCGTTGTTTCACGCCATGCAGGCCGAACCAGGCCAGCAGGCCCAGGCTGGCGAACAGCCACAACCCCAACTGGTAGTCACCGGTGTGCTGCTTGATGGTGCCAAGCCCGGCTGCTAGCAGGAAACCACCGATACCGCCGGCCATGCCGATCAGCCCGGTCATCACGCCGATCTCCTGGCGGAAGCGCTGTGGTACCAACTGGAATACCGCACCATTGCCGGCGCCCAGGCCGAGCATGGCGCTTACGAACAGTGCCAGTGCGGCGGCTGCGGACGGCAGGTTGAAACCGACTGCCGCAATGCAGATGGCTGCCACGCTGTACATGCCCAACAGGGTGCGGATACCGCCGAAGCGGTCGGCCAGGGCACCGCCGAGCGGGCGCATCAGGCTGCCGGCGAATACGCAGGCGGCGGTGTAGTAGCCGGCGGTGACCGGGCTCAGGCCGTACTGGTCGCTGAAGTAGCCGGGCAGGGCGCTGGCCAGGCCGATGAAGCCGCCAAAGGTGACGCTGTAGAAGAACATGAACCACCAGCTGTCACGGTCGCCGAGGGCCTTGAGGTAGTCGGCCATCGCTTTTGGCTTGGGGCGTTGTGGCGCATTTCGCGCCAGCAGGGCGAACACCACCAGCGCCAGCGACAACGGAATTAGCGCGAAGCCGAACACATTGTTCCAGCCAAAGCCGGCAGCCAGCGCCGGGGCCAGCAGGGCGGCGAACACCGTGCCGGAGTTGCCGGCACCGGCGATGCCCATGGCCTTGCCTTGATGCTGCGGCGGGTACCACTGTGAAGCCAGCGGCAACGAGACGGCAAACGACGCACCGGCAAAGCCGAGGAACACGCCCAGTAGCAGGGCCTGTTCGTAGCTGTGCACCCCCAGGTGCCAGGCGCACGCCAAGGCGACGATGACGACCACCTGGCCGATCAGCCCGGCTGTTTTGGGTGACAGGCGGTCAACCAGCACGCCCATGGCGAAGCGCAGGATCGCCCCGGCCAGGATCGGCGTGGCCACCATCAGGCCCCGTTGCTGCGCACTCAGTTGCAAGTCGGCGGCAATCTGCACCGCCAGCGGGCCCAGCAGGTACCAGACCATGAAGCTGAGGTCGAAGTACAGGAACGCGGCGAACAGCGTGGGCACATGCCCAGATTTCCAGAAGCTGGTACTCATCGAACACCTCACTCGGCAATGCAACGGAACGAAAAAGACGCCGCCACCCGCTCCACGGTCGTGGAGGGGAGAGCGACGTCTTTGTCGGGATTTAAGTGGGGCAACCGCCGTTGGCTACCGGTGATGTTTGTTCAGCAAGAGATGGG
Source organism: Pseudomonas sp. NBRC 111133 (assembly GCF_001320605.1). Classification (NCBI taxonomy): domain Bacteria; kingdom Pseudomonadati; phylum Pseudomonadota; class Gammaproteobacteria; order Pseudomonadales; family Pseudomonadaceae; genus Pseudomonas; species Pseudomonas sp. NBRC 111133. The sequence goes on from NZ_BCBJ01000059.1 coordinate 10,517, forward strand.
CCAAGTATTGGCCTGTCTTTATATTTTCAGCGCCTGTGAGATCGAGCGCCGCCCGCGCGGCGCATCGCGAGCTGCGCGGCGCGGGCGGCGCTCGATCTACAAGGCGCTGAAAGCGTCAAGGCAAGCACATCAGCCCAGCATTTCGTGCATGGCAATGATCTGCTCCGCCACCTGGATCAGCTTCTGCTGCCGGCTCATGGCCTGGCGGCGCATCAGGGTGTAGGCCTGTTCTTCGTTGCAGTCCTTCATCTTCATCAGCAAACCCTTGGCCTGCTCGATACGCTTGCGCTCGGCCAGCTGCTGGTCGCGCGCCAGCAGCTGCGCCCTAAGCGCCTGGTCACTTTCAAAGCGGGCCATGGCCACATCCAGAATCGGCTGCAGCCGGGCAGCATGGATACCTTCGACGATGTAGGCACTGACGCCTGCCTGGATCGCCTGGCGCATCACGCCAGGGTCGTGCTCGTCGGTGAACAACACGATGGGGCGCGGCTGGTCGCGGCTGACCAGCACCACCTGTTCCATCACGTCGCGGTCCGGTGAGTCGGTATCGATCAGCACCACATCCGGGCGCACCGTTTCGACGCAGGCGGGCAGGTCGATGGTCAGGCCTGGGGCTTCGGTAACCTCGAAGCCGGCCTCGATCAACGCCGCGTTGAGGCGGCCGAGTTTGTTCTGGGTGTCGTCGATCAGCAGAATGCGCAACATGGTTGTCCCCCCTCACGCGCCGACGCGGGCATCGGGCAGGTCGCCCAGGGCATGCAGGCTGAAGCTGCGGGCATAGCCATAAGGATCGCTGCCGTCCCAGCGGGTGCCATCGATCAGCAGGCTGTTGCGCATCGGCTGTTCGGGGCACGCGACGCCCAGGCTTTGCGCCGCCTCGCTGTACAGCGCCAACTGCTGAACCTGCCGCGCCACACCGAGATAGTCGGGGTCTTCGTGCAACAGGCCCCAGCGGCGGAACTGGGTCATGAACCACATGCCGTCGGACAGGTACGGCAGGTTGGCTCGGCCCTGGTCGAACAGGCGCAGGGCGTGCGGGTCTTGCCACTGGTTGCCCAGGCCATCCTGATAGTGGCCGAGCAGGCGGGGCTCGATGCTGTCCAGCGGGGTGTCCAGGTAGGCATTGCCGCTAAGCAGTTGCGCAGTGCTGCGGCGGTTTTCGGGGCTTTGTTCGATGAACCGGCTGGCGGCGAGGATCGCCTTGATGAGCGCGCGGGCGCTGTTGGGGTAGTGTTCGGCGAAGGCACGAGCACACGCCAGCACCTTTTCCGGATGGTCTGGCCATATCGACTGGCTGGTGGCCAGGGTAAAGCCCTGGCCCTTGGCCACAGCATCGGCGGCCCAAGGCTCACCCACGCAGAAACCGTCGATGCGCCCCGCCTGGATATGCGCGGCCATCTGGGCCGGCGGCACCACGACGCTGTCCACGTCGCGCAGTGGGTGGATGCCCTGGCTGGCCAGCCAGTAATACAGCCACATGGCGTGGGTGCCGGTGGGGAAGGTCTGGGCGAAGGTCAGGCGTGCGCCGTGCTGGTGCACCAGGCGCGCCAATGCTTCAGGGTTGGTCACACCTTTGCGCTGCAAGGCCGGGGAGAGGTTGATGGCCTGGGCGTTCTGGTTCAGGCCCATGAGCACCACCATGTCGCTGGCGGGTACGCCACCGATGCCTAGGTGCACGGCGTAGACCAGGCCATACAGGCAGTGCGCGGCATCCAGCTCGCCGCTGACCAGCTTGTCGCGCAGCCCGGCCCAGGAGCCTTGGCGCTTGAGGTTGAGGGTAAGGCCGTATTGCTGGGCGAAGCCCTGGGTGGCGGCGACCACCACCGAGGCGCAGTCGGTCAGTGCCATATAGCCGATGTTCAGGCTGGGCTTTTCCGGCGCGTCACTGCCATTGACCCAGGCCAGGGGCGTTGCTCGGGGTACAGTGTTCACAAGGTTCCTCGCCTGTACGGATAAGGCTGTGGGCCAAACCGGTGCAACCGATGTGCCAAGGGTGGCCGGGGCGCGTAGCGGCCCCACGATTTGCTGTCCTGCCAGCCCCAGGCTGGCTATAATCGCCCCCTCACTCACCCCGAGCCTTGCCCGCCCATGTATACCCTGGCCCGCCAGCTGCTGTTCAAGCTTTCCCCGGAAACTTCCCACGACCTGTCCCTGGACCTGATCGGTGCCGGTGGCCGTCTTGGCCTCAATGGCATGCTGTGCAAGCAGCCAGCGGCATTGCCGGTTTCGGTCATGGGCTTGAACTTCGCCAACCCGGTGGGCCTGGCCGCAGGCCTGGACAAGAACGGTGCGGCCATCGACGGCTTTGCCCAGCTGGGCTTCGGCTTTGTCGAAATCGGCACCGTCACCCCGCGTCCACAACCGGGCAACCCCAAGCCGCGGCTGTTCCGCCTGCCGGAAGCGACGGCCATCATCAACCGCATGGGCTTCAACAACCTGGGCGTCGATCACCTGCTTGGCCGCGTGCAGGCGTCGCGTTACAACGGTGTGCTGGGCATCAACATCGGCAAGAACTTCGACACCCCGGTCGAGCGCGCCGTGGATGACTACCTGATCTGCCTGGACAAGGTGTACACCGCCGCCAGCTACATCACCGTCAACGTCAGCTCGCCGAATACCCCGGGCCTGCGCAGCCTGCAGTTCGGCGATTCGCTCAAGCAGTTGCTCGATGCCCTGGCCGAACGCCGCGAGCAACTGGCGGCTACCCATGGCAAGCGTGTACCGCTGGCCATCAAGATCGCCCCGGACATGAGCGACGAAGAAACGGCGCTGGTGGCTGCCGCGCTGATGGCGTCGGGCATGGATGCGGTGATCGCCACCAACACCACGCTGGGCCGTGAAGGTGTCGAGGGGCTGCCGTATGGCGGCGAGGCGGGTGGCCTGTCGGGCGCGCCGGTGCTGGAAAAGAGCACCCACATTGTCAAGGTGCTGGCAGGCGAGCTGGGCGGCAAGTTGCCGATCATTGCCGCGGGTGGCATTACCGAAGGCCGTCACGCTGCCGAGAAGATCGCTGCCGGTGCGAGCCTGGTACAGATCTACTCGGGCTTTATCTACAAGGGGCCAGCGTTGATTCGTGAAGCGGTCGATGCCATTGCGGCACTACCGCGCGGTTAAACGGCAGGCATAAAAAAGGGCCCCGTCAAGGGGCCCCTGGGCCGCAGCCCGCCGCCCGGATAGGGCGCGCATGGTGACTCGAATTCAGTGTCCTCGTTCAGCCAACGGCGTGATTTTCGTTGAGTCTATGGATGCCAGCGGTGCCAGTCATTCCGTCCCAGTTATCACCGCGACCTTCGCGCCAGCCGTTGATCCAGGCTTGGCGAACAGAAGGAAGATTGAAGGGGCAAAGTTCGCGGGATTTGCCGGTGACCCCGTATTGGTAGCCACGTGAATATGCTCTTTCCAACGGATCACGCTTAAGTCTTCTCATAGGGTGTTGCCCTCACTTGTTGACTGTAATGTCCCGTCGGCCTCTCCGAGGCCGGGCAGAGTCTTTCTGCCGGTGTGCGCCCGCTGCCGGCGTGGCGGGCTGAAGGTGCCGCCTCGTTGCGAAGCGGCCTGAGACCAGTTCTATCGAATGCGAGTCACGGTGTGAATGATCGATTTGTCATAAGCACGTAACCTTTCCTAGGGTGAGGGGATAAGTAAATAAATGCGACTCAACCTTGTTTGGCGTTGAGCCCGCAGTGATCGGGGTTTGCTGAACATTGACGTCATTTCGCCAGCGTTGCTTGCGGATGACAGAAATAATTTGAAATGCGACGAAGGGTCACATCGCCCCGGTTATCGCCAGAATTTTTCATACTGCCTGATGATCTAAGCTGTCTTGGCCACCGGGCCGAGTGCAGATCGGTCAGGTGGCCTGGCCTTTCGCGGCACGCTCATGTGCCAGGAAGGGCCACCCGCACGCCTGCTGGAAAGGCCTGCGGGCAAACATCGCGGGGTGATGCGTTGCCTCGTCAGTCAATAGCCCAAGGCTCTGGAATACTCATGTCGGACCGTTTCGAACTCTACCTCACCTGCCCCAAAGGCCTTGAAGGCCTGCTTGCCGAAGAGGCCAAAGGCCTTGGCCTGGACGAAGTGCGTGAGCACACCTCGGCCATTCGCGGCGCCGCCGACATGGAAACCGCCTACCGCCTGTGTGTCTGGTCACGCCTGGCCAACCGGGTGTTGCTGGTGCTCAAGCGCTTCTCCATGAAGAACGCCGACGACCTTTACGATGGCGTACACGCGGTCGACTGGGCCGACCACCTGGCCGCCGATGGCACCCTGGCGGTGGAGTTCAGTGGCCATGGCTCGGGCATCGACAACACTCACTTTGGTGCGCTGAAGGTCAAGGACGCGATCGTCGACAAGTTGCGCAACCGCGAAGGCCTGCGCCCGTCGGTGGAAAAGATCGACCCCGACGTGCGCGTGCACCTGCGCCTGGACCGGGGCGAGGCCATTCTCTCCCTCGACCTGTCCGGCCACAGCTTGCACCAGCGTGGCTACCGCCTGCAGCAAGGCGCTGCGCCGCTGAAGGAAAACCTGGCGGCTGCGGTGTTGATCCGCTCCGGCTGGCCGCGCATTGCCGCCGAAGGTGGCGCGTTGGCCGACCCGATGTGCGGTGTGGGTACCTTCCTGGTCGAGGCCGCGATGATCGCCGCCGACATTGCGCCCAACCTCAAGCGTGAGCGCTGGGGCTTCAGTGCCTGGTTGGGCCATGTGCCGGCACTGTGGCGCAAGGTGCATGACGAAGCGCAGGCGCGTGCACAGGCCGGCCTGGCCAAGCCGCCGCTGTGGATCCGTGGCTACGAGGCCGACCCGCGGCTGATCCAGCCGGGCCGCAACAACGTCGAGCGTGCCGGCCTGGGCGACTGGGTGAAAATCTACCAGGGCGAAGTCAGCACCTTCGAGCCGCGCCCGGACCAGAACCAGAAAGGCCTGGTCATCAGCAACCCGCCCTACGGCGAGCGTCTGGGTGATGAAGCCAGCTTGCTGTACCTCTACCAGAACCTCGGCGAGCGCCTGCGCCAGGCCTGCATGGGCTGGGAGGCAGCGGTGTTCACCGGTGCGCCGCAGCTGGGCAAGCGCATGGGCATTCGCAGCCACAAACAGTACGCGTTCTGGAACGGCGCCTTGCCGTGCAAGCTGCTGCTGTTCAAGGTGCAGCCTGACCAGTTCGTCACCGGCGAGCGTCGCGAAGCACAACCTGAGGGCGCGCAAACCCGCCAGCAACCCGCCGTTGCCAGCGAACCGGCACGCCTTTCGGAAGGCGCGCAGATGTTTGCCAACCGGTTGCAGAAAAACCTAAAACAGCTGGGCAAATGGGCTCGCCGCGAACAGGTCGACTGCTACCGCCTGTACGATGCCGACATGCCCGAGTACGCGTTGGCTGTTGACCTGTACCATGACTGGGTACATGTGCAGGAGTATGCCGCGCCACGCTCGATCGACCCGGACAAGGCCCAGGCACGCCTGCTCGATGCGTTGGCAGCCATCCCGCAGGCGCTGGGCATTTCGCCGCAGCGCGTAGTGCTCAAGCGCCGCGAGCGCCAGAGCGGCACCCGCCAGTACGAGCGCCAGGCGACCGAGGGCCGTTTCCAGGAGGTGAACGAAGGTGGCGTCAAGCTGCTGGTCAACCTCACCGACTACCTCGACACCGGGCTGTTCCTCGACCATCGCCCAATGCGCATGCGCATCCAGCGTGAGGCTGCCGACAAGCGCTTCCTCAACCTGTTCTGCTACACCGCCACCGCCACCGTGCATGCGGCCAAGGGCGGCGCGCGCAGCACCACCAGCGTCGACCTGTCGAAAACCTACCTGGACTGGGCGCGGCGCAACCTGGCGCTTAATGGCTTCTCTGAGCGCAACCGCCTGGAGCAGGGTGATGTGATGGCCTGGCTGGAGGGTAACCGCGACAGCTACGACCTGATTTTCATCGACCCGCCCACCTTCTCCAACTCCAAGCGCATGGAAGGCGTGTTCGACGTGCAGCGTGACCACGTTCAACTGCTGGACCTGGCCATGGCCCGTCTGGCGCCGGGCGGTGTGTTGTACTTCTCCAACAACTTCCGCAAGTTCCAGCTGGACGAGCACCTGATGGCGCGTTATGCGGTGGAGGAAATCACCGCCCAGACCCTGGACCCGGACTTCGCCCGTAACAGTCGGATTCACCGGGCCTGGCGCCTGCAGCTGCGCTGAACCGACGAGGTACATTGCGCGGCTAATGGCCAATAGCTATAAATGTGGGCAGGGCGAGATAATCCGCAGGACGCTGACGTGACGAGATGGGTGTATGTCAAAGTGTGGCGTGCGTGCGCGGTTATCTGGCCTGTGCACAGAGACGGTGTCCGCGTGGGCGGTGGCGCTGGTGGCCTTGGTGGCGGGCGGTCTGTTGACGGCCGCCTTGGCACTGGCCGCGCAGGCGTTTTACAAGCAGCAGTTGCGCCAGCGCTTCGAGTTGCTGGCCAGCGAACGCTATAGCCGTATTGCCGAGCGTTTTGATGAACAACAGCAGCGCCTGGATGGCCTGCGGCGGTTCTTTAGCTTTTCCAACGAAGTGACACCACGCGAATTTGACGGTTACGCCCGGCCGTTGCTGCAGCGTACCTTGGCCTACGCCTGGGCGCCGCGTGTGGAAGCCGCGCAGCGTGCCGAGTTCGAGCAGCATGCCCGCGAGCATTCCGGCCCGGGCTATGTGATCCGTGACCAGGATGCGCAAGGGCAGTGGCACCCCGCGCCGCTGCGCGACCATTACTTCCCTGTGTTGTATACCCAATCCGGTGAAATGCCCGGGCTGCCCTATGGGCTGGATCTTGCCGGCCAGGGTGAGCCCCATGCTGCCCTGGCGCGGGCGCTCGGGCCTGGCAGCATGGCGGTGTCCGAGCCCTTGGCCATGTACGATATTCCTTCGTATGCGCGCGGCCTGGTACTGGTAGCCCCCGTGTTTTCCGATGCCAACCCGCATGGTGCTGCAGTGGGCTATGTGGTGGCGTTGTTGAGCATGCGCGAGATGGTCAGCGATGGGCGCCCTGTGGTAGCGGATGACAACCTGGTGGTGCGTATCGTCGACCCGTCCGGGTTGCAAGAGCCACAAGTGTTGTACGACTCGCAGAACCAGGTCGCCCCTTTGTCGCTGAGCAGCAACCAGCTGCTGCACCTGGCAGACCACCACTTCCAGCTGAGCATCCTGCCCAGCCAGGCGTTCGTGCGGGCCAACCGCTCATCGGCGGTACTGGCGGTCGGCCTGCTGGGCGGGTTGTTGAGCCTGCTGCTCAGTGCCTTGCTCTACAGCCTGTTCAGCCAGCGCCAGCGTGCCCTGGCCCTGGTCGAGCAGCGTACCGCCGAGTTGCGGGTCAGCGAGCAGTCCTTACGCGGCACCCATAATCAGTTGCGCAGTATATTGGAGGCCGCGACCCAGGTGGCCATTATTGCCACCAACCTCAAGGGCGAAGTCAGCACATTCAACACGGGGGCCGAGCGTATGCTGGGTTATCCGGCCAACCAGGCCATCGGCCAGTTGCGCCTGGAGGACCTGGTGCTGCCGGACGAATTGAACCAGCGTGCGCATGCGCTCAGCCAGCGTTTCGGCCGGCACATTGCCGGTGGACAGGCGCTGTTTGCAGAAACCGTTTACGAGCGAGGCGCCGAGCCGGGTGAGTGGACCTTGCTACGCGCCGATGGCAGCCAGTTGGTGGCCAACATGCTGGTCACGGCCATGCTTGATGAACAGGGCCTGTGGGTTGGCTACCTGGCCATCTGCATCGATGTCACCGAGCGGCGTCGGGTACACGAGGCACTGGCGGCGCGCGACCGGCTGCTGGAAAAGCTCAGTGCCGAGGTGCCGGGCGGTATTTATCAGTATCGCCTGGATGCCGATGGTCATTCGTGTTTTCCCTACGCCAGCAAAGGCCTTTACGACATCTACGAAGTGGACCTGCAGCAGTTGCGCGAAGATGCTTCGGTGGTGTTCGAGCGTATCCACCCCGATGACCTGGAGCGCGTGCGCTGTTCGGTACGTTACTCGGCCGAGCACCAGGCACCCTGGCGCGAGGAATACCGGGTGTGCCTGCCACGTGCCGGCCTGCGCTGGGTGCGTGGCGAAGCGACGCCGGAGGTGGGTGAGCACGGCTGTACCTTGTGGCATGGCTACCTGACGGACATCTCGGACCTCAAGGGTGTGGAGGAAGAGTTGCGGGCGCTGTCGGTGACCGATTCACTGACCGGCATTCATAACCGCCGCTACTTCCAGGAACGGCTCAAGGTCGAACTGGAGCAGGCTCAGCGTGATGGCTTGACGCTGGCCGTGATCATGCTCGATATCGATCACTTCAAGCACATCAACGACCGCTTCGGCCATGCCGTCGGCGACCGTGTGCTGCGCAGCCTGTGCCAGCGTATCGGCCAGCGCTTGCGGCGCACCGATGTGTTCTGCCGGTTGGGCGGAGAGGAATTCATGGTGCTGTGCCCGGGCAGTGATGCCGAGCAGGCGCGGCTGCTGGCACTTGAGTTGTGGCATGGGCTGCGCAATGTGCCGGTGGACGGCGTGGGCAAGGTGACGGCCAGTTTTGGTGTGGCGGGATGGCGGCCGGGGGAGGGCGCCGATGCCCTGTTGCTACGGGCGGATGCGGGGGTGTATGCAGCCAAGCAGGCTGGGCGGGACAGGGTGGAAGGCGAGTCAGCCTGAAGTCTGACGCGGTCGTTGTGGGAGCCGGCTTGCCCGCGAAGCAGGCGCCGCGGAGGATGGCACGGGCTTCGCCCGTGTTCGCGGGCAAGCCCGCTCCCACATTGACGCTGTATGGCTGCAGGATCAGTTGGCTGCAGTGCTGCCCGCCAGCTTCGGCTGGCGATACAGGTCCAGCAACACCTGGTCGAGCACCTGCGAAGCCCCCCATGGTTTCGGGTCGTTGAGGATTGCCGCCACCGCCCAGGTATGGCCGTTGCTGTCACGGCTGAAACCGGCAATCGCCCGCACGGTGTTGAGCGTGCCGGTCTTGATGTGCCCTTCGCCGGTCATGGCTGTGCGCTTGAGGCGCTTGCGCATGGTGCCGTCCATGCCCACCAGCGGCATCGAGCTCATGAACTCGGCGGCGTAAGGGCTCTTCCAGGCGGCCTGCAGCATCTCGGCCATTTCCCGGGTGCTGACCCGTTCGGCACGCGACAGCCCTGAGCCGTTTTCCATCACCAGGTGCGGCGCGGTAATGCCTTTCTTCGCCAGCCACTGGCGGACCACGCGTTGCGCGGCACGGGCGTCGTCGCCGTCGGCATCGGTGCGGAACTGCGCGCCAAGGCTCAGGAACAGCTGCTGGGCCATGGTGTTGTTGCTGTACTTGTTGATGTCGCGGATCACTTCCACCAGGTCTGGCGAGAAGGCGCGGGCCAGCAGGCGTGCACCTTTGGGCACGTTCTCGATGCGGTCGCCACCCTGGATGTTGCCACCCAGCTCGTTCCAGATCGCGCGCACGGCACCGGCGGCGTAGGTCGGGTGGTCGAGCAGCGACAGGTAGGTCTGCGAGTTGCAGCCGTCACCCAGCTGGCCGCTGACGGTGACGCTGATGCCATCGGCCTGAGGTACTGGGTTGTAGCGCACATCACCCGTGCACTGCTTGGACGCCACGGCCTTGACCTGGTTGTCGATGCGAATGCTGGCAATAGGGGGTTCTACCGCGATGGTAACCTTGCCACCATCGTTGCGGGCCACGAAGCGCAGGGCCTTGAGGTTGACCAGCAGCGAGTCGGGTTTGACCAGGAACGGCTTGTTTTCATCGCCACCGTCATCGTTGAACTGCGGCAGGTTGGGCTGCACGAAGTGGCTGCGGTCCAGCACCAGATCACCGGTGATGGTGCGCACGCCATTGGCGCGCAGGTCACGCATCAGCAACCAGAGCTTTTCCATGTTCAGTTTTGGGTCGCCGCCACCTTTGAGGTACAGGTTGCCGTTGAGCACGCCATTGCTCAGGGTACCGTCGGTGTAGAACTCGGTTTTCCACTGGAAGGTGGGGCCAAGCAGCTCGAGGGCGGCATAGGTGGTAACCAGTTTCATGGTCGAGGCCGGGTTCACCGAAACATCGGCATTGAACACGGTCGGGGTACCTGGCCCGTCCAGCGGCAGCATTACCAGCGACAGCGCTGTGTCCTGCAGCTTGTTGGCTTTGAGCGCCTGCTGCACTTTGGCGGGCAGGGTGGTGTTGACGGCGGCGGCGTGGCTGGGTAATGCGAGTGGCAACAGCAGGCCGGCAAGAACGAGGGGACGAAGCGTTTTGATCATAATGAATAAATACCCTGCAGCGAGGGAAAAGGGCATAGGGGCTGTAAGAGGTGATGGCCCCAGGACGAAAGAGTACGCATTATGCCCCAAGCGCAGCGACGATGCGCCACGTTCGACGGAAAAGCATGGCGGATAAAAAGCATCGGCAATAAAAAAGGCCACCCATGCGGGTGGCCTTTTCAGCGATCAGACAGGCACGTGTTACTCAGCCTTGTTGATCGGCTTTTCCGGGTACCAGGCGTCCAGCAGCGGGCTGACTTCGATTTTGGTCAGTTCGCTGCGGCCCTTGAGCCAGCCTTCTACGGCGGCGCGTTGTTCTTCGCTGACCGAACCGCGCTTGACCGAGCACACCAGGCCGAAATCGTCACCGCCTACATAGTCCAGGCCGTTGGCGTCCATGGCTTCTTCCAGGAACGCATCGAGGAAAGCATCGATTGCCTGGTCATCCAGATCTTCCTTGAATTCCAGGTTCAGCTCGAAGCCCAATTCCTGAAACTCGTCGACACACAGCTTCTTGCGCAGACGACGGGAGCGGTTTGTGGCCATGAAACAATCCTCTTAGGTAATAACGCCGCGCAGTCTACCAGTTAACACGGCTGGCTGCCTGCGTATCGGTGCTTGGGGGCAATTCTTTAGCCAGCGCCAGCTCCACCCGCCGCATGTGCCGCGCCAGTGCCTGACGCCGCAGGCGCAACTGGACAGTAGGCAAGCCACCAGGCTCCAGTGCTTCGCAGGCGGCCATCAGGTCGGGGGCTTCGAGCATGCGCGCGGCGCTGAGCACTTTGTGGGCCTGTTCGGCAATGGCATCGGCGTCGTGCTCTGGGTGCAGCGCCATCAAGGTGGAAAAATCGGCCTGCAGGCTCTGCTGCAGCGTCTGCAGAAAACGCCGGCGGTCGGCGGGGTCATGCCCAACCACTGCAGCCAGGCCATCCAGGTGATACAGGGGGCGTCGGCGTTTGCGCTGCCGGCGCGGGTTGATGCCGGCCAGGCGCTGGCTGAGGGTGCTCAGGCTGATGGGCTTGAGCAGGCAGTCGTCCATGCCGGCGCTCAGGCACCTGCGGCGTACTTCTGGTTGAGCGTTGGCGGTATAGCCAAGAATGGTGCAGCGTGGCCGGTTGCCATGGCGCTCTTCGGTGCGCACGGCTGTCGCCAGCTGGTAGCCGTTCATGTGCGGCATGCTGCAGTCAAGTACCAGCACATCGAAGTTGCCCGCCCGCCAGGCAGCCAGGCCTTCACGGCCATCGCGGGCGCTGGCGTGTTCCAGGCCCAGGTAGGCAAGCTGCTGCGCCATCAGTTGCAGGTTGGCCGGATGGTCGTCGATCACCAGCACGTTCAGCCGCGGGTCGGGCACATCAAGCTTTTCGATCAGAGGTGCCGGCTGCACGTGTGCATCAACCAGTTGCAGCGGCATTTTCAGGCAGACTTGGGTGCCAACCCCTTCGAGGCTTTTGAGGGTCAGGTCGCCACCCATCATTTCGCACAGGTTACGGCAGATGGTCAGGCCCAACCCGGTACCTGCGCGTGCGCCCTGGCTATGCGGGTTGGCCTGGACGAACGGGGTGAACAGGCGTTGCAGGTCGTCGGCGTGGATGCCGATGCCACTGTCACGCACTTCCAGATGCAGTACGGCGGGCGTGCCGGTGTCGGTGTCCCGCAGGTCGGCGCTGATACGCACCTGGCCATGCTCGGTGAACTTGATGGCGTTGCTGACCAGGTTGGACAGCACCTGTTTGAAGCGCAGGGGGTCGAGCAAGGCATGGCAGCGCGCTGCTGGCATGATCATTACCTCAAGTGCCAGGCCTTTCTGGCGTGCCTGGCCCTCGAAGATACGCCCCACCGACTCCACCAATGCGGCCAGGTCTACGGCCTCCGGCGCCAGGGTCAGGTGCCCGGACTCGATGCGCACGATATCGAGGATATCGCCGATCAGGCCCAGCAGGTCTTTGGCCGAATGGTGGGCAAGCTCGAGTGCGCTACGGTCCAGCCGACCTTGGTCGGCGCGTTTCACCGCCAGTTCGAGCATGCCGATCACGGCATTCATCGGCGTGCGTATTTCGTGGCTGATGGTGGCCAGGAAGGTGCTTTTGGCGCGGTTGGCATCGTCGGCCTGTTGTTTGGCCTGGCGCAGCTCCAGCACCAGCTGGCGGCGATCGCTGATGTCGATCCAGCCGCCGATGATGCCCTGGATTTCTCCCAGTGAGTCGCGGTACGGCAGAATCCAGTGATAAATGGTCAACTCGCGTCCCTTGATCCGCAGGGGGCGGTCCATGATCAACGGCGATCCGGCGGCCATGACTTTCAGGTAATCGGCCTGAATTTGACGGGTTTGCTCGGGATTGTCGAACAGGCTGTTTTCGAGCTGCTTGCCAATGACCTCATCGGCCTGGGCCTGCACGGCTTCCAGGTAGCTGTAGTTGCAGCTTTTCAGGCAGCCTTCGCGGTCACGCACATACATGGGGTGGGGGGTGCCGTTGAGCAGGGCGCGCATGAATGCCAGTTGGTCGTTCAGGGCGCGTTCGGCGCGGTGGCGCTGGCGAATCTGCAGGCGCAGGCGAGCGTTCCAGAGCAAGGCCAGCAGCAGAAGCACGGCAGTGCCCAGCACCACCTGCAGGGCGAGGCGGCTATAACCCTTGGCGTTGCTGTCTTCGTGCCGGCCAAAGCCGCGCCAGCGGTTGTTGATAACCCCCAGCTCTTCCGGTGAGATGCTGAGCAGTGCCTTGTCGAGGATCGACAGCAGGGCCGGTGAAGGGGCCATGGTGGCCATGGCGAAGTTGGCGGGTTCGCTGCCCACCGTCGAGCGGATCACCAGTTCCGGGTTGCTGGCCAAGGCGTGGTTGGCATCGATCAGGGTGGTAATCACTGCATCGACGGCACCACTGTTGAGCAGCGCCATGGAGTAGAACGCGCTTTCGGTCTCGACCCAGCCGATCTGCGGATAGTACCGGGACAGCATGGCATCCATGGCGCTGTAGCGGGTAATGGCGATGCGGTGCCCTTGTAGTTGTTCCAGCGAGCCCGGTGCCTTGTTGTCCTTGTGGCTGACCAGTACATAGGCGCTTTCCAGGTAGGGGCGGCTGATTAGCAGATCGTCCCCCGCCGCCCTGGCGCTGGCCAATGCGGCGATGACATCGGCCCGGCCATCCTTGAGGCGGGCAATCATGTCGGCAATGCCACTGGCACGTTGTACTTCGAAGCGCAACCCCGTGCGCAGGCGGATGAGCTCCAGCAGGTCGGCAGTGATGCCGCGAAAATGCCCCGAATCATCGAAATACGAGAGGGGTGCAGCCGTGTCATCAATCGCCACGCGCATCACCGGGTGCTGCTGCAGCCACTGTTGCTCGGCCTCGCTCAATTGCAGTTGGCGGTCGCTCAGCAGTTGGTCGCTGCCAGCGCTCCAGCGCTTGAAGATGCTGGTGCGCATGGCTGGGGTCTGGCTGTCGAGGACAACGTTCACCAGCTCGAGCAGCAGTGTGTCTTGCTGGCGCAAGGCAAAGCCGAAGCCGATGGCCTCGTGCTTGCCGAAGTTGGCCATGCGCAGGCGTGGCAGGTGGCCGCGATTGAGCTGGTAGTGTGTGGAGATGGTGTCGCCGATGAACACGTCGGCCTGGCCGAATGCCACGGCATTCAGTGCCTGGCTGGAAGAGCCGAAGGCCAGCAGCTCGGCCTTGGGGTAGGCGCTGAGGACTTCCTGTTTGGGCAGGTAGTGGTAGAGCATGCCCAGGCGCATGCCGTTCAGGTCCGTGTCTATCGCCCGGTTTTCATCTTCGCGCGTTACCAGTACCGGCTGGTCGATGGCATAGGGCTGTGACAGCGCCAGACCGTCGTTGGCCGCTTCGTAACCATTGGCGCTGCCGAGCAAATCGATATCACCGTGCCTGAGCGCCTCCACCGCCGCCTGCCGGCTGGAAAAGCGCAGCACCCGGACGGGTAACTGCAGGGCCTTGCCGATCAGGCTTGCATACTCGGCAGTCAGGCCTTGGTAGTCGCGGCCGCCACTGGTGATGTCGAACGGCGGGTAGTCGGGTGCCGACGTCCCCAGTACCAATTCCTGACGGCCTTCGAGCCATAACCGTTGTTCGGGCGTGAACAGGATCTGGGCCGGCCCGGCCGATGAACGTGCCAGCAACGTGTAGGACGATGCTTCGCGATTGGTAGCGTGTGTCGCGCTGCTTGAAAGCAGCAGGGCGAGCAGCAGGCGGGCGATAGTGCGGGCCATGGCTACCTTCAGACAAGCGCGTTGCGCTTGGCCATCTCGATCAAGTCCACCAGCGTGTTGACCTGAAGCTTGTGCATGAGCCGCTTTTTGTAGGTGCTGACGGTTTTGCTGCTGAGAAACATGCCTTTGGCAATTTCCTTGTTGCTGCGGCCTTGAGCGAAGAGTTGCAGTACCATCAGTTCGCGGTCATTCACCTGGCGGAAAAGTTGCAAGTCAGTGCCGGTAGTCGGGTTGTTATTGATAGCCTGGCTGGGAAAATAGTTATATCCAGCCAGCACCGCCTTGATCGCACTGAGCAGTTCACCCAGGTCTTCTTGCTTGCACACGTAACCCGCAGCACCGGAGTGCATGCAGCGCACGGCAAACAATGCCGGGGACTGTGCAGTCAATACCAGAACCTTCAAGGGCAGGGCCATCGACTGAAAACGGGCAAGAACCTCCAGGCCGTCTAGCTTGGGGATGCTGATGTCGAGGATGACCAGGTCGGGGTTGCTCTCCCGGATCATCTGCATGGCATCCACGCCGTTGTCCGACTCGCCGGCGATCTTGTAGTTCTGGTTTTCCAGCAGCATACGGACGGCCAGGCGAATGACCGGATGGTCGTCAACAATAAATATGGAGTGCATGTTCAACTTCCCTGCGGTCGTTTAGGGTGACAGGTGGCACCTTATCGCAGTTGGAAGTCGACGGGCATCCGAGGATGGGCTGTTAGCCCTATATGGGAAATGGCTTACAAGATAAAACAAAACCGGCTACGAAATGGGTATGTTTAACTCGATGTCAAAGCGCATTTGGTAACTTTTCATTGATTTTTATTCGTGTTGTTTAATTTGCCGTCAGTATATGTAGGAAGTTTCCTGCAATGAGCGGTGCAGCCGAGGCAGGCTGCACCGAAGGCACAACTCACGTAGGGCTGGAGCGCCCGGTCATTTCGCTGGCCATTTCGCTGGCGTAGCTGTCGGTCATGCCAGCGATGAAGTCGATCATGCGCAGGAAGGCACTGTGCAACGAGGTATGTGGGTCTGGCGCATTGTTGCCGATCAGGTCCAGCACCCGTCGGCTTTTGAACGATGGTGTGCGCCCACCATGCTGTTCAAGGGCTGCACCGCAGAAGGTGTTCAGCAGAATCTCTAGGGTGGTGTACGCACCGATTTCGTGCAGGGTCTTGCGCTTGTCCTGGAAGATCTTGTTGCGCGCCATGTCCTTGGCCTGCAGCACGCAGCGCTTGGCCGGGCCGTGCATGTGCTCGACCAGGTCGCCCGCCAGTTGCCCGGCCAGCAAGGCGTGCTGCTGCTCGACGAAGGCGTGGGCGGCAGCGTTGGTGAGGTGCTCGATGGCCTTGCCACGCAGAATGGCCAGCTTGCGCCGGCGCGAGTCGCGTGGGCCTAGCTGGCGGTAGGTTTCCGGCAGGTCATCACCGACCAGATCGAGCAGCAGCGCCTCGACTTCGGCGTATTGCAGTAGCTCCATTTCCAGGCCGTCTTCGAGGTCGATCAGTGCATAGCAGATGTCGTCGGCGGCCTCCATCAGGTACACCAGCGGGTGGCGCGCCCAGCGTTGGTCTTCCAGTTGTGGCAGCCCCAGTTTGCGGGCGATCTGTTCGAGCAGGGGCAGTTCGCTCTGGTAGCTGCCGAACTTGTGCTTCTTGTAACCCATGGCGTCGGCGTGGCGCGCGCTCCAGGGGTACTTGAGGTAGGTGCCGAGGGTGGCATACGTCAGCCGGGTGCCGCCGTCGAACTGGTGGTACTCCAGCTGGGTAAGCACGCGAAAACCCTGTGCGTTGCCTTCGAAGTTGAGGAAGTCGGCCCGCTCGTCGTCGTTCATGCCGTCCAGCCAGCCACGCCCGGCGGCTTGCTGGAACCAGTGGCGAATGGCGTCTTCGCCGGAGTGGCCGAAAGGCGGGTTGCCGATGTCGTGGGCCAGGCAGGCCGACTGAACGATCATTCCCAGGTCACTGGGGGCGCACCAGTCCGGCAGGCTGTCGCGCAGGGTTTCGCCGACGCGCATGCCCAGCGAGCGGCCGACACAGCTGACTTCCAACGAATGGGTCAGACGCGTGTGGATATGATCGTTGCTGGAAACCGGGTGTACCTGGGTCTTGCGCCCAAGGCGACGGAATGCGCCGGAGAAGATGATGCGGTCGTGATCTTTGTGGAAGGGGCTGCGCCCGAGCTCATCGGCGCTATAGAGGGCTTTGCCCAGGCGTTCACGGGTGAGTAGGGTGTGCCAGTCCAAGGCGCGGTCTCCTGTGCATCGAAGGCATTAGCTTCCCGTGTCGTGTGCATCTGCGCAAGGGGCAAGGTGGTACCGCCCCCGGGTGGGGGCGGGTCACTCGGGGCTCAGGGGCGGCGATTGCCTTGCAGGTACAGGCGCACTAGCGGCAGCAAGCTGCTCCCCAGCCGCACCAGGCGCGCCAGGTTGCCGCTGCGCACGCCTTTGCCGGTGAGGAAGCCCAGCGCCACCACGGCGCCAATCCCCCACAAGGGCGCATGTTTGATCCCCAGGCCATCGTGCAGCGAGCTGCCCATGCCGCGCACACGGCGCAGCGGTTCCATCAGTTGTCCCGACTCGTGACGGATTTCCTGGCGGTGCATTTCCATGCGCAGGCGCAGCAGGGCCTTGCGCAGTTCGCGCGGGTTACGCGTGTTTGGCAGGTCTGGCAGGCTCATGGCAACAGGCGCTCCCGGTCTTTGGCAAGTTCTTCGAGGGTGGCGCCGAACGGCGATGACTCGTCGAACACCGCCGCCTTCAGGCGCAGCCCGCAGTACAGCGCGGCGATGCCATAGAACACGCACAGGCCGATGATACCGGCCAGGCGATAGCTGTCCCACAGCAGCACCAGCAACAGCCCGGACAGCGCCGTCAGCAGCAGTAGCGCAAAGACCAGCGCCAGGCCGGCGAACAGCAGCAGGCTCAAGGTGCGTCCCTTTTGCTCCTGCAATTCGATGCCGAACAATTCGATGTGGCTGTGCAGCAGGCCCAGCGCGGCGGCGCCCAGGCGCCTGCCCGAGGCGCTGGCGCCGTTGGCATCATTCTCCATGGGAACCCCTCAGCGCCGGTTGGCCAGCAGGCCGATCAACAGGCCGACGCCGGCGGCGATGCCGATCGCCTGCCACGGGTTTTCCTGCACATACTCCTCGGCGCTGCCCAGTGCGGCCTGGCCGCGTTCGCGCACCGAGTCCTGGGTCAGTTGCAGGGTTTCGCGGGCCTGGGCCAGGCGGTCGTGAATCTGTTCACGCAACTCGTCGGCCTGGTCGCCGGCCAGGTTGGCAGTGTCGGCCAGAAGTTTCTCGGTGTCGCGCACCAAGGCCTGGAAGTCAGCCATCAATATCTCTTGTGCAGTCTTTGCCGATTTGCTGGCCATGGGTCTCTCCCTGTCGATTGAGTGTTGGTAATTCGAGTGATAGCACGCGCGGAAGGTTCAAGTGCCCGTGCTGGTATGGGCCTTGCTAAGTGTTTGCCACGTTGCGGGGCACCGCCGGCGGGCCTTGCTCCGATTAAGGGCGCCCATGCAGCGAATACCGATAAACCTTAACCCAATCCACGACAAACCCAAGAAAAAACCACGCAGGCTCCGCCCGGTTCGCCATAACAGGGCAGGGGGCTGGCACCGATTCGGTGCAGGGATGCAGGTTCTTGAACTGTCCTGGTGCCTTTTTCAGCAGGTCTGCCTATTTCATGGAAAACATGCACAGCGCGATGGACTCTCTGGTCCACGGTTCCAATACCCTGTTCATTCTGATGGGCGCCATTCTGGTGCTGGCCATGCATGCCGGCTTCGCGTTCCTCGAAGTGGGCACGGTGCGCCACAAGAACCAGGTCAACGCCTTGTCGAAGATCCTCAGCGATTTTGCCATCTCGGCGCTGGTGTATTTCTTTATAGGCTACTGGATCGCCTATGGCGTCAACTTCTTCCAGCCAGCGGCGACGCTGGCGGCCGATCATGGCTATGCGCTGGTCAAGTGCTTCTTCCTGCTGACATTCGCGGCGGCGATACCGGCGATTATCTCCGGCGGCATTGCCGAGCGGGCGCGCTTTGTGCCGCAGCTGTGCGCCACGGCGTTGATCGTAGCGTTCATCTACCCGTTTTTTGAAGGTGTGGTGTGGAACGGCAACCTTGGCGTGCAGGCTTGGCTGCAGGCCCGCTTCGGCGCGCCGTTCCATGACTTTGCGGGGTCCGTGGTGGTGCATGCGATGGGCGGCTGGCTGGCGTTGGCGGCGGTGCTGTTGCTGGGCGCGCGCCGCGGGCGCTACCGCGATGGCCGGCTGGTGGCGTTTGCACCGTCGAGCATTCCCTTCCTGGCGCTGGGTTCGTGGATCCTCATCATCGGCTGGTTCGGCTTTAACGTGATGAGCGCCCAGACGTTGCAGGGCGTCAGCGGCCTGGTGGCGATCAATTCATTGATGGCCATGGTCGGCGGCACCCTGTCGGCCCTGCTGGCCGGGCGCAACGACCCGGGCTTCCTGCACAATGGGCCGTTGGCCGGCCTGGTGGCCATCTGCGCCGGCTCCGACCTGATGCACCCGATCGGTGCGCTGGCCACAGGCTTGGTGGCGGGCGCACTGTTCGTCTGGACCTTCACCGCAGCGCAAAACCGCTGGAAGATCGACGACGTGCTGGGGGTGTGGCCGTTGCACGGGCTGTGCGGCGTCTGGGGGGGAATTGCCTGCGGCGTATTCGGTCAGACAGCCCTGGGTGGGATGGGCGGTGTCAGCCTGGCCAGCCAGTTGTTGGGCAGCCTGATGGGTGTGGTTGTGGCCTTGGCCGGTGGCTTTGCCGTGTACGGGGCAATTCGCGCGTTTCATGGCCTGCGCTTGAACCATGAGCAGGAGTTCCAGGGCGCGGACCTGTCACTGCACCGCATTGGCGCCACCAGCCAGGATTGAGCCAGGTCAGGTGCACGGATGGCGGGACGGACCTAGAATAGGTTTTTCCCAGCCATACCGGAACGTACTCCATGCTGCCTGAATGCCAACTGTTCGGCACCCTCGGCTGCCACCTGTGCGAAGTGGCCGAGGCCGTGCTGATGCCCTTTGTCGATCATGGCCTGCTGGTTGAACTGGTCGACATCGCCGAGAACGAGGCCCTGTTCGACCGTTATGGCCTGATCATTCCGGTGCTGCGGCGCTGCGACAACGGCGGCGAGTTGCACTGGCCGTTCGATGCCGAGCAGGTGGTGGCGTTTCTCGCGCAGTGATGGCTCCAGGGGAGCTGCGTCCCTGCTCCAAGGTGATGACGGTGAGCTGATGATCCGGTGCCTATATTCAGTCATCGGGAGCCTCGCCATGTTGATCACCCCGCATTTCACGCTTGATGAAATGATCGTTTCCCAGCTCGCCGCCAGGGACGGTTTTGATAACACGCCACCGCCGCAAGCCCGCGCCAACCTGCAGTTGCTGTGCGGGGTGCTCGAGCAGGTGCGTGCGCTGTTCGACGCACCCATCATCATCAGCAGCGGCTACCGTAGCGAGAAGGTTAACCAGCTGATCGGCGGCTCCCCGAATAGCCAGCACGTTCAGGGCCTGGCGGCAGATTTCACGGTGATTGAAGTCAGCCCGCGCGATACCGTGCGCAGAATCAGTAACAGCACCATCGCTTTCGACCAGTTGATCCTCGAATTCGATCGTTGGGTACATCTGTCCGTGACGTGCGGCACGCCCCGGAGACAGGTGCTGACCGTTCGCAAGGGCGGCGGCTATCTGCCGGGGCTGCAATGAACCGGATTGACGACGGCAAGGGGATGTTCGTATGCTGTATATAAATACAGTATCGAGGTGAACCCATGCTCAACGTCGAGCAACTCAAGTACAGCGTCAACCGCATGCCCGTGGAGCGGGTGGCCGATGCCGTGCTGGAACTGCGCCTCGAAGGCCTGGTCACCGATGACCGTACCCCGTTCGGCAAGGTCCACTTCAATACCTGTTTCGCCGAGATCGAGGCCCTGTTCCAGCGTGCCGGTTACCACCGGGGGCTGGATGTAGTGGGTTACCAAGGGTTGCTGTACGCCCTTTACGACCCAGGCCGCTGGGAGCCGGTGCAGGTGCTGCGCTGGCTGAAGGAGCGCAGCGAGGCCATAGGCCAGGCTGGTTGAGTGCGCGGGCTTGGGGGATAATGCGCGGCCGTGAATGTTTCGAGCCCTGCCATGATCACGCCTTTCGACCCCGCCCGCCAGCAAGCCAGCACGGTGTGCCTGCCCCCCGGTAACTGGGCGACGGTGCTCGATTGCCTGTGTGACCATTTCAAGGCTATCGATCGCGCCCAGTGGCTCGACCGTTTTGCCCGTGGCCGGGTGCTGGATGCCGAGGGGCGGGCGGTTTCTGCCGAATTGCCATACAAGCGCGGTATGCGTCTGCACTATTTCCGTGAAGTGCCGAACGAGCGACCAATCCCGGTGCAGGAAACGGTCCTGCATGTGGATGAGCACCTGGTGGTGGCCGACAAGCCGCATTTCCTGCCGGTGACGCCAACCGGTGAATACGTCGAGCAGACCTTGCTGCGCCGCCTGATCCGTCGTCTGGATAACCCGCACCTGGTGCCGCTGCACCGTATCGACCGCCACACCGCCGGGCTTGTGCTGTTTTCTGCCAACCCGCACAGCCGCAGTGCTTATCAGCGCCTGTTCCCCGAGCGGCGTATCGACAAGCGCTACCAGGCCATTGCCGCAGCCATGCCGCAGCATGAGTATCCGCTGGTACACAAAAGCCGGCTGGTGCATGGCGAGCCGTTTTTCCGCATGCATGAGGTAGAAGGGGAGGCTAACAGCGAGACCCTGGCCGAGGTGTTGGAGAAGAACGGTGAGCTGTGGCGCTATGGGTTGTCGCCGGTAACCGGCAAGACCCACCAATTGCGCGTGCACATGGCGGCGTTGGGGGCGGGGATCAGCAACGACCCGTTCTATCCGCAGTTGCTGAACGAAGAAGATGACTATCAGCGGCCTTTGAAACTGCTGGCACAGAGCCTGCGCTTCAAGGACCCGTTGAGCGGGGAAGAGCGGTATTTCGAGAGCCGGTTGCGGCTGGATTGGTAACGCAGGTAATCAGGCTCACGCTATCCCTGT
>NZ_BCBJ01000060.1:0-32855 GCF_001320605.1 Pseudomonas sp. NBRC 111133
CGGTGCTGCACGATGCTTTAACGGTTGAAACGCTCCACCAGCGAATACTGGCTCCCCGCCGTGCTGGTCAACTCTTCGCTGAGCAGTGCCGAGTGCAACGCCTGTTCGGCGGTCTGGTCGGCCAGTTCAGCAATGGTGCTGATGTTGCGGCTGATCTCGTCTGCCACTGCGGTCTGCTCTTCGGTCGCTGCAGCAATCTGGGTGGCCATGTCGGTGATATTGGCGACTGCTTCACTGATCCCTACCAGTGCCTCGTCAGCCTGCATCACCCGGTCGACGCCTTCCTGCGCCTGGCGGTGGCCGGTTTCCATGGTCAGTACGGCGTTGCTGGCAGTTTGTTGCAGTTTTGCAATCAGGCCATGGATCTGACCAGTGGACTCAGCAGTGCGCTGAGCCAGTTGGCGCACTTCATCAGCCACAACGGCAAAACCACGCCCCATTTCCCCGGCGCGCGCCGCTTCGATCGCTGCGTTAAGCGCCAGCAGGTTGGTCTGGTCGGCGATGCCCTTGATCACGTCGACCACACCGCCAATTTCGTCGCTGTCCTTGGCCAGCTGGGTCACCGTCTGGCCGGTTTCGCCCACCGCTGCCGACAGGCGCTCGATGGCATCGCGGGTTTCCCCGGCAATCTGCCGCCCCTGGCTGGTCAGGCGGTTGGCTTCCTGGGTGGCGTCGGCGGTGCGCTGCACATGGTTGGCCACTTCCTGCGTGGTGGCGGCCATCTGGTTGACTGCAGCGGCGACCTGCTCGGTTTCTACCCGCTGACGCTCAAGCCCCGAGGAGCTCTTGTGCGCCAGGGCGTCGGACTGGCGCGCCTGTTCGCTGAGGTGTTCGGCACTGTCCTGCAGGCGGGTCAGGCAGGTTTTCAGGCGGGCGTCCTGGCTGAGCATGGCCATTTCCAGGCGCGCCTGCACACCACGGCTGTCGGTAAACATCTGTGCGATCAGCGGGTCGGAGGTGGTCTGTTCGGCCAGGCGCAGCAAGCGCTTCAGGCCGCGCTGCTGCCAGCCAAGGCCAAGCAGGCCCAACGGTACGGAAAGCCCGGCGGCCAAGGCGAAGCCCCAGGAGTGGCCAAGCCAGTTGCCGATCAGGAAGCCTACCTGGCTGATCAGGATGAATGGCAGCCAGTCCTGCAACACTGGCAGCCACTTGTCGCGGCGCGGTACTGGCGGCTTGCCCTGATTGATGCGCTGGTACAGCGCCTCGGCGCGACGGATCTGCTCGGCGGTGGGCTTGACCCGCACGGACTCGAAGCCCACGACCTGGTTGTTGTCGTAGATCGGCGTGACATAGGCATTGACCCAGTAGTGGTCGCCAGACTTGCAGCGGTTTTTGACAATGCCCATCCAGGGTTGGCCCTGCTTGAGCGTTTGCCACATATGAGCGAACACGGCGGGCGGCACGTCGGGGTGACGCACCAGGTTGTGCGGCGCACCGGTCAGCTCTTCGCGGGTGAACCCACTGATTTCGATGAAGGCATCGTTGCAGTAGGTGATCACACCCTTGGCATTGGTGGTGGAGATCAACCGCTGCTGGGCAGGGAAAGTCCGTTCTCTCTGGGTAATCGGCTGGTTGTTACGCATGGGTTGATAGTCCGCAAGGCTTTCGACAGGTATCGGCAAGGGACTGGTTTTATTGAATGATTATTTAATGTGAACGATTGCAGGCATGCCAGCCCTGCCTGGGGCCGCTGTGCGGTGGCCCCAGGCTTTGCTGACTTAGCCGGCAATCAGCTGTCGCAGCACATAATGCAAAATCCCCCCTGCCTTGAAGTACTCCACCTCATTCAGGGTATCGATACGGCACAGCACCTCGACCTGCGCCTGCTGCCCATCCTCGCGGGTGATGCGCAAGGGCAGGCTCATGCCCGGGCGGATCTGCGCGCCATTCAAACCCAGCACATCGATTTGCTCCTTGCCGGTCAGCCCCAGTTGCTTGCGGTCGTCACCGGCCTTGAACTGCAGCGGCAGCACGCCCATGCCCACCAGGTTGGAGCGGTGAATACGCTCGAAGCTTTCCGCCAGCACGGCCTTGACCCCCAGCAGGTTGGTGCCCTTGGCTGCCCAGTCGCGGCTTGAGCCGGTGCCGTATTCCTGGCCGGCAATCACCACCAGCGGGGTGCCTTCCTGCTGGTAGCGCATGGCTGCGTCGTAGATCGACAACTTCTCGCCGCTGGGCACATGCAAGGTGTTGCCGCCTTCTTCACCCGCCAGCATTTCGTTGCGAATGCGGATGTTGGCGAAGGTGCCGCGCATCATCACTTCATGGTTGCCACGCCGCGAACCGTAGGAGTTGAAATCGCGTGGCTCCACCCCCTGCTCACGCAGGTAGCGCCCGGCGGGGCTGTCGGCCTTGATGTTGCCGGCCGGTGAGATGTGGTCGGTGGTCACCGAGTCGCCCAGCAGCGCCAGCACACGCGCACCCTGGATGTCGACGATTTGTGGCGGCGGGCCGCTGATGCCGTCGAAGAACGGTGGGTGCTGTATATAGGTGGAGTCGGGCTGCCACACGTAGGTGGCGGCCTGCGGTACCTCGATGGCCTGCCATTGCGCATCGCCGGCGAACACTTCGGCATATTCCTTGTGGAACATCGCCGTGTCGACCTTGGCGACGGCTTCGGCAATTTCCTGCTGGCTGGGCCAGATGTCGCGCAGGTAAACCGGCTGGCCGTCCTTGCCGGTACCCAGCGGGTCACACGTCAGGTCCAGCCGTACGCTGCCGGCCAGGGCGTAGGCCACCACCAGCGGCGGCGAGGCCAGCCAGTTGGTCTTGACCAGTGGGTGCACACGGCCTTCGAAGTTACGGTTGCCCGACAGCACTGACGCCACGGTGAGGTCGGCGCTGCCGATGGCTTTCTCGATCGCTTCATCCAGCGGACCGGAGTTGCCGATGCAGGTGGTGCAGCCATAGCCGACCAGGTCGAAGCCCAACTGGTCGAGGTAGGGGGTGAGCCCGGCGGCCTTGAAGTAGTCGGTGACCACCTTGGAGCCCGGTGCCAGCGAACTCTTGACCCAGGGTTTGCGTTGCAGGCCCTTTTCCAGCGCCTTTTTCGCCACCAGCCCGGCGGCCATCATCACACTGGGGTTTGAAGTGTTGGTGCATGAGGTGATCGCGGCAATCACCACTGCACCATCGCGCAGCGTGTGGGTCTGGCCTGCATGGTTGTAGTCGATCTCGCCCGCCTGGTCGGCGTTGCCTACCGCTACGCCACCGCCACCCTCGCTTTCCAGGCGGCCGACTTCCTTCGCCAGTGGCTTGGGTTGCAGTTCGATGAAGTGGTCGAAGGCCTGGCTGACCTGGCCCAGTGCCACGCGGTCCTGCGGGCGTTTAGGCCCGGCCAGGCTGGCTTCGACCTCGTGCATGTCCAGCGCCAGGCTGTCGCTGAACAGCGGCTCCTGCCCAGGCAGGCGCCACAGGCCTTGGGCTTTGCAGTAGTGCTCGACCAGTTGCACGGTCGCTTCGGGGCGGCCCGACAGGCGCAGGTAGTCCAGGGTCACCTGGTCGACCGGGAAGAAACCGCAGGTGGCGCCGTATTCCGGCGCCATGTTGGCAATGGTCGCCCGGTCGGCCAATGGCAGCTCGGCCAGGCCATCGCCGTAAAACTCGACGAACTTCCCGACCACGCCTTTTTTGCGCAGCATTTGCGTAACCGTCAGCACCAGGTCGGTGGCGGTGATACCTTCGCGCAGCTTGCCGGTCAGCTTGAAACCGATCACTTCGGGGATCAGCATCGACACGGGTTGGCCGAGCATGGCCGCCTCTGCCTCGATGCCTCCGACACCCCAGCCGAGCACGCCCAGGCCATTGATCATGGTGGTGTGCGAGTCGGTACCCACCAGGGTGTCGGGGAAGGCGTAGGTGCGGCCATCGGCTTCACGGGTCCACACCGTGCGGCCCAGGTACTCCAAGTTGACCTGGTGGCAGATGCCGGTGCCCGGCGGCACCACGCGGAAGTTATCGAAGGCGCTCTGGCCCCAACGCAGGAAGGCATAGCGTTCGCCATTGCGCTGCATTTCGATGTCGACGTTCTCGTTGAAGGCTTGCGGTGTGCCATAACGGTCGACCATCACCGAGTGGTCGATCACCAGATCCACCGGTGACAGGGGGTTGATCCGCTGTGGGTCGCCACCGGCCTTGGCCATGGCCGCGCGCATGGCGGCCAGGTCGACCACGGCCGGCACCCCTGTGAAGTCCTGCATCAGCACCCGCGCCGGGCGGTACTGGATCTCGCGGTCGGAGCGCCGCTCGCCCAGCCACTGGGCAAGGGCGCGCAGGTCGTCGCCGGTGACGGTATGACCGTCCTCCCAGCGCAGCAGGTTTTCCAGCAGCACCTTCAATGACATGGGCAGGCGTTGCAGGTCACCCAGCTGGCGGGCGGCTTCGGTGAGGCTGAAATAGTGGTAGGTCTGGTTGCCGACCTGGAGGGGCTTGAGGGTGTTCAGGCTATCGAGCGAGGGCATTGCCAACTCCTTCTGCGCCGGTGCCCGGCAAATACTCAAGGTTTACCGGTGTCACCGCTCTGTTTCGGTCCGCACGGTGCGGACTTGGCTGAAAGGTCAGGTTAGACCGCTTTGCGGCCCCTGACCCTTTTCTGGACCGGTGGGGCATGTCGCAGGTTCCGATCTTCCTTTATCATCGCCGCCCTGCCGGCGCCTGTTGCGCGCCAGCCGTAGTGGAGTGAGAGATGAATACCCTGTTCATGCATTGCCGGCCCGGTTTCGAGGGCGAGGTTTGCGCCGAAATCAGCGAACATGCCGCCCGCCTGGGCATTGCCGGCTATGCCAAAGGCAAGCCACAAAGTGCCAGCGCCGAGTTTGTCTGCAGTGAAGACGGCGGTGCCGAGCGGTTGATGGGGGCGCTGCGCTTCAACGAGCTGATTTTCCCTCGGCAGTGGGCCCGTGGCGGTTTTGTCGAGTTACCGGAAAGTGACCGGATCAGTGTGCTGCTGGCGCAGTTGGCCGACTTCCCGGTGTTCGGCAGCCTGTGGCTGGAAGTGCTGGACAGCAACGAAGGCAAGGAATTGTCCACCTTCTGTCGCAAGTTCGAAGTGCCGCTGCGCAAGGCCCTGCAAAAGGCCGGCCGCCTGGTCGACGACGCCAGCCGGCCACGGCTGCTGCTCACCTTCATCAGCGGCCGGCGGGTGTTTGTTGGCCTGGCCCCGGCCAACAATAGCGCGTTGTGGCCCATGGGCATCCCGCGCCTGAAATTCCCCCGCGAGGCACCCAGCCGTTCGACCCTCAAGCTGGAAGAGGCCTGGCACCAGTTCATCCCGCGTGAGCAGTGGGAACAGCGCCTGGGCGATGACATGACCGGTGTCGACCTGGGCGCCTCGCCGGGTGGCTGGACCTACCAGCTGGTACGTCGTGGCATGCTGGTGACGGCCATCGACAACGGGCCGATGGCCGAAAGCCTGATGGACACCGGCCTGGTGCAGCACTTGATGGCCGACGGTTTCACCTGGCAGCCGAAGCAGCCGGTGGACTGGATGGTATGCGACATCGTCGAGAAGCCGGCGCGCACCACTTCGCTGATCGAAACCTGGCTGGGTGAGGGGTTGTGCCGCGAGGCAGTGGTCAACCTGAAGCTGCCGATGAAGCAACGCTATGCCGAAGTGCGGCGGTTGCTCGACCGCATGGAGGCGACATTCAAGGCGCGCAAGATCAGGGTATCGATTGCCTGCAAGCAGCTGTATCACGACCGTGAGGAAGTGACTTGCCATCTGCGCAGACTGGACCTGAAGCCGCGCTGATTTCGGGGGCTGCAAGCCAGCCCCTTGGTCGAAACGGCCCTATGCGCGACAATAACGATCATTTGTGGAGCCCCCCATGACCGATTTCACCCCCGACGCCATCCTCGACGCTACCGGCCTGAATTGCCCGGAACCGGTAATGATGCTGCACCAGCACGTGCGCAACCTGGCCGCTGGCGGCCTGCTGAAGGTCATCGCCACCGATCCGTCGACCCGTCGTGACATTCCCAAGTTCTGCAACTTCCTCGGCCACGAATTGCTGCAGCAGCAAGAGGACGCCGGCACCTTCCTGTACTGGATCCGCAAAAAAGCCGACTGAAGCGCTCTGGAACACGCCCCGCGTTGCGCCTACACTGCGTTCCCCAGACAGGAGAGCGCCATGCTGATAGTTGCCGACGAGAACATCCCGCTGCTCGATGCCTTCTTCCAGGGTTTCGGTGAAATTCGCCGCTACCCGGGCCGAAGCCTCGATGCCGCCAGCGTCAAGGACGCCGATATCCTGCTGGTGCGCTCGGTGACCAAGGTCGACCGCCAGTTGCTCGAAGGCAGCCGCGTACGCTTTGTCGGCACTTGCACCATCGGCACCGATCACCTGGACTTGGACTACTTTACCGAAGCCGGCATCCGCTGGAGCAGTGCGCCGGGCTGCAATGCACGCGGCGTGGTCGACTACGTGCTGGGCAGCGTACTAACCCTGGCCGAGCTCGATGGCGTGGCACTGCCCGAACGCGTGTATGGCGTGGTGGGTGCGGGTGAGGTGGGCGGCCGTCTGGTGCGGGTGCTTCACGGCCTGGGCTGGAAGGTACTGGTGTGCGACCCGCCGCGCCAGGCCGCCGAGGGTGGCGACTACGTCAGCCTCGAGACGATTTTGCAGCAGTGCGATGTGATCAGCCTGCATACCCCGTTGCAGCGTGCCGGCGAGCACCCGACCTGGCACTTGCTGGGCCAGGCGCAGCTGGCGCAGTTGCGCCCAGGGGCCTGGCTGATCAACGCCAGTCGTGGCCCGGTGGTAGACAACGCCGCCTTGCGCGAGCTGCTGCTGGACCGTGAAGACGTGCATGCGGTGCTGGATGTGTGGGAGGGCGAGCCGCAGGTCGACCTGCAACTGGCCGACCTGTGCACGCTGGCTTCGCCGCACATTGCCGGCTACAGCCTCGATGGCCGCCAGCGTGGCACGGCGCAGATCTATCAGGCGTTGTGCCGCTTCCTCGGCGTGGACGAGCAGGTGCAACTGGCAGACTTGCTGCCCCGACCGCCGCTGGCGCAGATTGAGCTGGACGCCAGCACCGACCCGGCCTGGGCCTTGGCGACCCTGTGCCGCGCCGTGTATGACCCGCGCCGCGACGATGCGGACTTCCGCCGCAGTCTGAGCGACGACCCGCAGCAGCAGCGGGCGGCGTTCGACCAGTTGCGCAAGCAGTACCCGCCACGGCGCGAGATCGAAGGGCTGGCGGTGCGCTTGCGGGGTGAGTCGCCACAGCTGGCACAGCTGGTCAGTGCCTTGGGTGGGGTGCTGGCCTGGATAGATTGTTGAAGGCAGTGCCGGCCAATAAAAACCCGGCGCGAGCGCCGGGTTGCAAGTAATTCGTAGGTCAACCTTTGCGTACGCGCTCGGCCCGGCTTTCTTCCAGGGCCTTGCAGGCCTGCTGGATCATCTGCTCGGTGATCGGCACTTCGCGCCCCTGGGCGTCGATGATCGAACCGCACACCTGCGGTTTCGGGGTGGCCCGAGGCTTCTGGTTGTCACTGCCATGCTGCAAGCTCATGCACTGTCTCCTCATCAGGTTCAAGCTCAAGTTAGCCCTGCGCCGTGACTGGCCTGTGACAGCTTCTGTGTCACGGCAGCAACAGTCCAACAGAAACCAGGTGAAAGCTCCAGCGACTGGTTAGACCGATGGGCTATAGCAACCTGCAGGCGTTCCCACAGCCTGGATGAGTGGTAGTCTGCGGCTTCTCCCGCATTGTGGTCGTCGCCATGCCCGAATCGGTTTCCCCACGTCAGCGCCGCGCCTTGCGCCTGGCCTGGCAGTTCGTCCGCCCCTATCGCCGGCAAGTGCTGCTGGCCTTGCTGGCCCTGGTGGTCACTGCCGCCATCACCCTGTCGATGGGCCAAGGTATCCGCCTGTTGGTGGACCAGGGCTTCATGACCCGCTCCGCGCACCAGCTCAACCAGACCATCGGGTTGTTCCTGCTGCTGGTGCTGGCCCTGGCGGTGGGCACTTTCAGCCGCTTTTACCTGGTCTCGTGGATTGGCGAGCGGTGTGTGGCCGATATCCGTCGCGCCGTTTTCGATCACCTGATCGGCCTGCACCCCGGCTTTTTCGAAGACAATCGCAGCTCCGAAATCCAGTCGCGGCTGACGGCGGACACCACCTTGCTGCAGTCGGTGATCGGCTCATCGTTGTCGATGTTCCTGCGTAACGCGTTGATGGTTATCGGCGGCGTGGTGTTGCTGTTCATCACCAACCCCAAGCTCACCAGTATCGTGGTGGTGGCCCTGCCGTTGGTGCTGGCACCTATCCTGCTGTTTGGCCGTCGGGTGCGTAGCCTGTCGCGGCAGAGCCAGGACCGGGTGGCCGATGTGGGCAGCTACGTGGCCGAAACGCTGGGGCAGATCAAGACGGTGCAGGCCTACAACCACCAGGCGCACGACCGTGAACTGTTCGCGGGCACGGTCGAAGCAGCGTTTAGCGTGGCCCGCAAGCGGATTGCCCAGCGTGCCTGGCTGATCACCCTGGTGATCGTGCTGGTGTTGGGGGCGGTGGGGGTGATGTTGTGGGTCGGCGGCATGGACGTGATTGCCGGGCGTATTTCTGCAGGCGAGCTGGCTGCGTTCGTGTTCTACAGCCTGATCGTCGGTAGCGCCTTCGGTACCCTCAGTGAGGTGATCGGCGAGCTGCAGCGTGCCGCCGGTGCCGCTGAGCGTATTGCCGAACTGTTGGCTGCGCGCAGTGCAATCCTGCCGCCCGAGCTGGCGCAGGCGCTACCAAAACAGCGGGCCAGCGGGCACATCGAATTGCAGCAGGTGGTGTTCGCCTACCCGTCACGGCCTACGGTGGCGGCCGTCGATGGCCTGAGCCTGGCCATCGAACCAGGACAGACCGTTGCCCTGGTTGGTCCCTCGGGTGCAGGCAAGTCGACCCTGTTCGATTTGTTGTTGCGTTTTTACGACCCGCAGCAAGGGCGCATCCTGCTCGATGGCCAGGCGATTACCGCCCTCGACCCTGACCAGCTGCGCCGCCAGTTCGCCCTGGTGGCGCAAAACCCCTCGCTGTTCCGTGGCACGGTGGAGGCCAACATCCGCTATGGCCGGCCCGAGGCAACCCTGGCGGAAGTCGAGGCAGCCGCCCGCGGTGCCTATGCCGATGAATTCATCCGGCAGCTGCCGCAAGGCTACCAGACGCCCTTGGGCGAGGGCGGTATCGGGCTTTCCGGTGGGCAGCGGCAGCGCCTGGCGATTGCCCGGGCGTTGCTGGTGGATGCGCCGATCCTGTTGCTGGATGAAGCCACCAGCGCCCTCGACGCGCAGAGCGAGCACCTGATCCAGCAGGCGTTGCCCAGCCTGATGGCCGGGCGCACCACGCTGGTGATCGCCCATCGCCTGGCCACGGTGCAGCATGCCGAACGGATCGCGGTCATCGACAAGGGGCGGCTGGTGGCGGTGGGCACACACCGTCAGTTGATCGAGGAAAGCCCGCTGTATGCGCGCTTGGCGGCCTTGCAGTTCACCACAGGGTAGGGTGTCGCGGTTTTGTAACATTTTTGTAGCAATTGCCTGAGAGTATCTGCCTCAACTGTTGCGTAAGTGCTCGACCTGGCTGCCATTGCTTGATGGCAGCTTTTTTTTGGCCTGCCAGTCATGGGGGCTGCACAGCGGCCCCAGCCCTCTCTCTCTGGTTCCGAGACCCTAGATGTTGCGTAAATCCCTCAGAGTGCAAATTCTCTCGCTGCTCGGCGGCAGCCTGGCGGCGATGTTGCTGATCGCCCTGGTGTGTTTCCAGTTCCTGTCGTCCAGCGTGCGCGGTTATGCCGAGCTGGTCGACGGGCCGCTGCAGGCCTCGCAATTGATCGACGAAGCCAACCTGCAATTCAAGATTCAGGTACAGGAATGGAAGAACGTGTTGCTGCGCGGGCGCCAGCCGGCAGACATGGACAAGTACTGGCAGCAGTTCCAGGCCCGTGAACAACAGGTTCAAGCGCTGCTCGGGCAATTGATCGACAGCAGCGACGCCAGGCTCAAGGCGCCTTTGCAGCAGCTGCGTGACAGCCACCGGCAGTTGGGCCAGGCCTATGCGCAGGGCCGCCAGGCCTTCCTTGCCGCGGGGGGTGACCCGGTAGCCGGCGACCAGGCGGTCAAAGGCGTGGACCGCGCCGCCAGCGAGCAGATGAGCGAACTGGTCGAGCAGCTGCGGGCCGATGCGCGCCAGCGTGCGGCCAGCATCAGCGCCAGCGCCGAGCTCACGGTATGGCTGGGCTTGCTGGTGATGTTGGCTTCGGCGGTGCTGGTGGGGCTGCTCAGCCTGTGGCTGGTCAACCGTAGCCTGATCGAGCCAATCCGCCAATTGATCGAGTATGTCGCACAACTGAGCCAAGGGCGTTTCGCCGCCCGGGTCGATAGCCGCCGTGAAGATGAGCTGGGGCGCCTGGCGCGGGCTGCCAACACGCTGCGCGACTTCCTTGCCGATACCGTTGGCCGCCTGCAGGACAACGCGCAGGAGCTGGAGGGCGCCAGTGGCCAGTTGCGCAGCATCGCCGGCGACATGGCCCGTGGCACCCACGACCAGTTCCAGCGTACCGACCAGGTGGCCACGGCCATGCACGAGATGTCCGCCACCGCTCAGGAGGTCGCCCGCCACGCTGCCGAGGCCGCTCGCGCGGCAGATGACGCCGACCACAGCGCCCAGGCCGGCGAGCAGGTGATGCAGCAGACCATCGACATTATCGGTGTGGTCAACCGCGAAATCGCCGGTACGGCGGCGGTAATCCGCGATCTGGAGCACGACAGCACGCGCATTGGTAAAGTGCTGGAGGTGATCCGTGGCATCGCGGAGCAGACCAACCTGCTGGCGCTCAACGCAGCCATCGAAGCGGCCCGTGCTGGCGAAGCCGGGCGTGGTTTTGCGGTGGTCGCCGATGAGGTGCGCAGCCTGGCCCAGCGCACGGCTGCGTCGATTGCCGAGATTCACCAGATCATCGAAGCCGTGCAGTCGGGGGCGGTAGAAGCGGTCAAGGCGATCGAAAGCGGCCAGCAGCGCAGCGAGGAGGGGGCCGAGCAGGTGCAGCAGGCCGGGCAGATGCTGCAGCGCATCACCCAGTCCGTAGAGGCGATCCGCGACATGAACCGACAAATCGCCACGGCGGCCGAAGAGCAGACCAGCGTAGCTGAAGACATTTCGCGCAACCTGATCGAAATCACCCGTATTGCCACGGCCAACCAGCAGGCCGTGCAGCATACCGAGCAGGCCGGGCAGCGCTTGCATGGGTTGTCCGGGCAGTTGGGTGAGGTGACCTCGCGCCTGACGGCCTGACCGTTTTCAGGCACAACAAAAAGCCCGCACAAGGCGGGCTTTTTGAGCAGGATCTGGTCGGAGAGACAGGATTCGAACCTGCGGCCTTCTCGTCCCGAACGAGACGCGCTACCTGGCTGCGCTACACTCCGATGAACAAAATCCTACTGCATCCCGTTTTCGCACACAAGCCCTTGTTGTTTAAAGGGGCTTTGCAAAACGGGCGCCTGGATCAGAGCTCTTTGACGGTGCGGATCTGGTCCTTGTTCAAGCGGGTGCGCTTGCCATCCAGTTGCTCGAATTCATAGAAGCCGGAGTCTTCATCGTACTTCGGGGTGTCCGTGGCCTGGATTTCGCGGCCATCGTTCAGGGTAATGACGGTCGGCGAAGCGCAGCCGGCAAGGGCGCCCAGGCCCAGGGCGAGCAGGAAGGCGGGTAGGGTCCGTTGAATCATCGTGTTTCTCCAGTGCGATGGTGCTAGTTGTCAGTTAAGACGCAGGGTGTCCATGCAAGTTCCTTCTTTAGTGCAGCATAGCGGCAAACCCGGCCTATTGACCGAGGGCAATCGCCATGGGCGCAACGTCGGGAAAGGTGCGCTGTGATATAACTGTGGGCATCTCATCCTGTTGTGACGGACACCCATGAAAGCCAAGGCAGATACCCCCTTCGTGGCGCTGAACATCGCCGTGCTCACGGTCAGCGACACCCGTACTTTCGACACCGACACCTCCGGGCAGCTGTTCGTCGACCGCCTGAGTGCGGCCGGCCACCGTTTGGCCGAGCGCGTGCTGCTCAAGGATGACCTGTACAAGATCCGCGCCCAGGTTGCCACCTGGATCGCCGATGACAACGTGCAAGTGGTGTTGATCACGGGGGGGACCGGCTTTACCGGCCGCGACAGCACGCCCGAGGCGGTGGCCTGCCTGCTGGACAAACAGGTGGAGGGGTTTGGAGAGTTGTTCCGGCAGATCTCCGTGGCCGACATTGGCACCTCCACGGTGCAGTCGCGTGCCTTGGCCGGGCTGGCCAACGGTACCTTGGTGTGCTGCCTGCCGGGCTCGACCAACGCCGTGCGTACCGGCTGGGATGGCATCCTTGCCGAACAGCTCGATGCCCGCCATCGCCCGTGCAACTTCGTTGCGCACCTGAAGCAAGCAGCGGCCTGTGACAGCCGTGGCTGAGGCCGGCCAGGCCCGGCCGCTGATGCCGGTGGAGCAGGCCCTGGCGCAACTGCTGGCGCTGGCCGAGGCGGCGCCCATCCGCGAGACCGAAAACCTGCCGCTGGCCGAGGCCGAAGGCCGCGTGCTGGCCACCGACCTGGTGGCCTCGCTCGACCTGCCGCCCTGGCCGAACAGCGCCATGGACGGTTATGCCTTGCGCAGCGCCGACTGGCAGGGCCAGCCGCTGCCGGTCAGCCAGCGCATTTTTGCCGGGCATGCGCCACGGCCGCTGCAGCCAGGCACCTGCGCGCGCATCTTTACGGGTGCGCCGGTGCCGGAAGGCGCCGATTGCGTCGAGATGCAGGAAAACACCGAGGTGCTCGAAGATGGCCGGGTACGCTTTCTTGAAACATTGCAAACCGGGCAGAACATACGCCCTCAGGGCCAGGAAACCCGCAAGGGTGAGCAGGTAATGAGCGCCGGCACCCGCCTTGGGCCGATCGAACTGGGCCTGGCGGCGACCCTGGGCCATGGTCGCCTGGATGTGGTGCGCAAGGTGCGGGTGGCGGTGCTGTCCACCGGTGACGAGCTGGTCGAACCCGGCCTGCCGCTAGGCCCTGGGCAAATCTACAACAGCAACCGTCGGCTGCTGGTCAGCTGGTTGCAGCGGCTGGGCTGCGATGTGGTCGATGCGGGCATCCTGCCGGATGACCTTGCACGTACCCGTGCCTGCCTGGGGTCGCTGGGCGACGTTGACCTTATCTTGTCTACCGGCGGAGTCTCGGTGGGGGAGGCCGACTACCTCGGTGCAGCCCTGCGTGAAGCCGGCGAACTGGCGTTGTGGAAACTGGCGATCAAGCCGGGCAAACCGCTGACGTTCGGCCACTTCCAGGGCGTGCCGGTGATCGGCCTGCCGGGCAACCCGGCCTCGACCTTGGTCACCTTTGGCCTGCTGACCCGGCCCTACTTGCTTCGTCGTCAGGGGGTGGCCGATGTCACGCCGCTGCGTTTCGACATGCCGGCGGGCTTCGACTGGCACAAGCCTGGCACGCGCCGCGAATACCTGCGCGCGCGCATCGAACAGGGCCGGGTGTGCATCTACAAGAACCAGAGCTCGGGGGTGCTGCGCAGTGCCGCCTGGGCCGAGGGCCTGGTGGAGGTGCGCGAAGGCAGTACGCCAAAACCGGGCGATAGCGTGCCGTTCATCCCCTTCAGCGAGCTACTTGGCTGAGCGGCCCAGCCAGGCACTGCCCAGCGGCGCGGCCTCGGCAGGCGCTGCCTGGGCCAGGCGCATGTGCACGTTCTCCAATTGCTGGGCTGCTACGCTCCAGTCGTGGCGTTGGCGGGCGAATTGCCGCCCGGCATCGCTCAGTTGGCTCATGCGCCAGGGCTGGTTGAGCAGTTGGGTGATCAGCAGGGCGAGCTGGTCACCGTCATCACTGCCCAGGTAATGCTCACCGTTGTTCGCGGCCAGGCCCGATACGCCTTTGCCGGTGGTGATCACCGGCAGGCCGGCGGCCATGGCCTCGAGGATTTTTACTTTGGAGCCACCGGCATAGCGCAGCGGGGCGAAGAACAGTGCCGAACGCTTTTGCAGCTCGCGCAGGTCAGGGCGGTAACCGAACCATTCGATGCGCGGGTCGTTCCAGTGCAATTTCCAGCTGATCGGCAGCGCATGCCCGGCTATCGCCAGGCGCACCGCCGGGTTGCTCATCCACACTTGCGGCATGATGTCTTCCAGCGCCCACTCGATGGCTTCCAGGTTGGCGCCATACTCAAAGTTGCCCACGAACAACAAGCGTTGGCTATGCAGCGCCGGTTGCACGTGCTGGTAGAAATCACAATCCACACCATTGACCACCACGTTCACCGGGCGCCCGCTGATCTGCGCGATGAGCTCGGCATCGTGTGCGCTGACCGCCACCAGCTCGGTAGGTTGGCGCAGCACCCGCTGTTCCCAGCGCCGGTAGCGCCAGCGGTCAAAGGCATTGAGCGGGCGCAGCCAGAGCGGCAGGCGGTCGTGGCAGGCACCGCCCATCACGGACTCCAGCGTGTGCTCGCTGAGCATGTAGGGCAGCCCGCGCGCCTGCAAAGCCTTTTCGAACGGCTGAAAGCTGTAGCTGTGCTCGATCTGGATCACGTCCCACGGTTCGTCCAGCAATTGCTCGAAGCGGTGCCGCAGGCAAGGGGACAGGCCATTGATGATCGCCCGCATGGGGTAGTCGATAATCGGCGAGGCCAGCAGGTTCAGCGGGCTGTGCAGTGGCCGACGGGGTAGCACGATCAGCCGTTCGAGTAGCGGCTCCAGGGCTTCGCGGGCCGCATCGCTGAGCGGGATTTTCGATTGCACCAGCAGGGTAATGCGGTGGCCTTGCTGTGCCAGTGCGCGCATCAGGTGGTATTGCCGGGTCTTGCTGCCGCTGGTCGTTGGCCAAGGCAGGTACGGCAGTGTCCAGAGAATGCGCATGACCCGGAATCCTCGCTGAAAGCTGCGGATGAAAAGACGCGCCCATCGGCGGCGCTATGCACACCACTGCCGGTGGCGCGTCCATGGCCAGGATCGAGATTGGCCCGGCGAACAGAGGTCAAAAGGCTGACTTCCCTGAAAAAAATGTTGGCCTGGGTCAAAAACTTGTCAAAAGTTCATTTTCTGAGCATAGCCGCGCATTGTCGGGTGTGGGAAAAAGACCGCGTCGGCTTCGTTATTTTTCTGCACCCATGCAACGATCCCTGGCTGCGCATGGTCGAGATCTGGGTGGTTCAACTTCACGGAGACGCGCAATGCAAGGGCGCAAGGCAATGCTGATCCTGCACGGTAAGCAGGCGATGAACGAAGAATTGCGCAGCGCTGTGCACGACCTGCGCGATACCGGCTGGGCACTGGATGTACGTGTCACCTGGGAGGCGGGTGATGCGCAGCGGCTGGTCGGCGAGGCGCTGAGCGCGGGCTACAGCCATGTTGTTGCCGGTGGTGGGGATGGCACTTTGCGCGACGTGGCCGAAGCCATGGGGCTGGCCGGCGCTGATGCCAGCCTGGCGCTGTTGCCCCTTGGCACTGCCAACGACTTCGCCCGAGCCGCAGGTATACCGCTGGAGCCTGCTGCGGCTCTGGCGTTGCTGAACACACCGGCCCAGGCAATAGACCTGGGCCAGGCTGGCGACCAGTTGTTCCTTAACATGGCCACAGGCGGATTCGGCAGCCAGGTCACCGCCAACACCTCCGAAGACCTGAAAAAAGTGCTGGGGGCGGCCGCCTACCTGTTCACCGGCTTGTCGCGCTTCAGCGAACTGCAGGCAGCTTCGGTGGAACTGCAAGGGCCAGACTTTCAGTGGCAAGGGAGCTTGCTGGCGCTGGGTATCGGTAACGGCCGCCAGGCTGGGGGAGGGCAGGTGCTATGCCCTGAAGCGGTGGTGAACGACGGTTTGCTGGACATCGCCATCCTACCTGCGCCGCAGGAAGTGGTCGGGGCTTTGCGCGATCTGCTGGCCGGCGATGGCCTGTTCGTTCGGGCGAGGTTGCCCTGGGTGGAAATCAAGAGTTCGCAGGGGCTGGATATCAACCTCGATGGCGAGCCGTTGCAGGCCGACAACCTGCGCTTTCAGGCCAGGCCAGCCGCGATACGCCTGCACCTGCCGGCCGGGTCGCCATTGCTCAGTCGTCCAGGCTGATGATTTTCTCGCGTACGGCAAACAGTACCAGGCCAGCCACGTCATGAATCTGCAGCCGCTTCATGATTTGCGAGCGGTGGGTTTCGACCGTCTTGATAGACAGGCCAAGGCCCGCAGCGATTTCCCGGGTGGACTTGCCGCGCACGATCAGGCGCAGGATTTCCAGTTGCCGGGCCGTGAGGTTATGCCGCTCGCCAGCGGCCTGCTTGCCCTGTTTGGTGTGCCGTAACGCCTGGTTGATGACGGTGTGGGCGATGGCTGGGCTGAGGTAGCGCTCGCCGTTGCGCACCGCGCTCAGGGCCTGCTCCAGTTCGGTGGCGCTGGTGTCCTTGAGCAGATAGCCGTGGGCGCCGCTTTCCAGCGCCCGCATGATCAGGTCGGGGTCGGTGTGCATCGAGAGAA
This sequence comes from Pseudomonas sp. NBRC 111133, assembly GCF_001320605.1. Lineage (NCBI taxonomy): Bacteria > Pseudomonadati > Pseudomonadota > Gammaproteobacteria > Pseudomonadales > Pseudomonadaceae > Pseudomonas > Pseudomonas sp. NBRC 111133. The sequence continues at coordinate 16,488 of NZ_BCBJ01000060.1, forward strand.
TCAGCACTTTGCAGGCGTTGCCGCTGGCCCGTAGTTGAGTCAGGGCGTCCAGGCCGCTGGTGGAGCGCATCGAAATGTCCAGCAAGACGATGTCGGGCGCCAGCGTGCGCACCTGTTCGAGCAGTTGACCGCCATCGTCGGCTTCGCCGATCACGTGATAGCCAGGGATGTCACAGACCAGCGCGCGCACCCCGGCGCGGATCAGCGAATGGTCGTCAACCAGCAGCAGTCTACAGGTCATGGGTGGCAGTACTCCGGGCGCGTTGCTGGCTGCGCGGGGGCCAGGGGAACATCGCTTCGATCTGCGTACCCAGGCCAGGCTGGCTGGTGATGTCGAGGCTGCCCTGCAACGCGGTTACCCGCTCCTGCATGCCGGCAAGGCCGCGCTGGCCTGCCTCGGCCGGGTGCCGGGCGGGGATGAAGCCGCGGCCATCGTCGTGGATCGACAATGCCAGCCCTTCAGGGGTGCGCTGCAGGCGGATGACCAGGTTGTGTGCCTGGGCGTGGCGCAACATATTGGTCACCGCCTCCTGGGTAATGCGGAACACGGCCATGGCCACGGCTTCGTCGATGCCGCCCAGGCGCTGGTTGCACGCCAGGCTCCAGTGCACGCCGCTGCTGGCCAGGGTACGTACCAGGTGCGCGCGCAGGCTGGCTTCCAGGCCAAGGCTGGCGAGCTGCCGGGGGTTGAGCAGGGCGGACACATCGCGCACGTTGCCCAGGGTGTCATCCAGCGTGCCGCGCAGGGCATCGCAGTGGCCCTGCAGCTCGTCGGGCATACGCCGCTGCAGCCACTGCAACTGCAGCTTCGCAGCGGTGAGCAATTGGCCGATGTCGTCGTGAAGTTCCCGGCTCAGGTGCTGACGTTCGTCTTCCTGCACCTTGAGCATGCGCTCGGCCAGTTCGGCCGGGCGCAGGCTGATCGACCTGGCGCTCAGCCCCAGTTGAACGGCGGCGCCCAGCGTGGCGGCCAGCTGTAGCACCAGCAGGCTGGCCGGGATGGCCTGGTTGGCCAGGTACAGCGCCAGGTTCGCAACCAGCGAGGCCACGCACAGCCCGACCGTTGCCCAACGCAGCAGGGCAGCGCGGGAGCAGCAACGCAGAGAAGTCTTCAAGCGTGGGAACATAAGTAGGAAAGCCACTGAAGTATTGCTGATGGAGGCCTTGCACAATGCTGGTCAGAGGCTTTGGCGCAGTACTTTCGATGTTTTTTCGAATGCGTGATCTTTCAACCTTGCTTCAGGTTGCAAGCCTTTGTGGGGGCGCATATTACCACTTTGCATTGCATCGGTCGCGGCTGGGAAACGCTTTGAAACGCCTGCTGGTCCGGTCTTTTCGGGTAGCAAAGTGCCACCCGTTAATCGTGCAGTACGCACTTGTGCTGCAACTAGCGTGCTCAGGGTTCAAGTTGGGCCACTAAAAACCTGCAGAACTTTCCAAGTTTGACCATGGTGGGGCTTGAACAACGGTACTTAGTTGCACACTGCGTCAATTAGAGCGCCGGTTTAGAGCGGTCAGGGCGGCTGCTGGCTGCCACTTCACCAGGGGTGTGAATGCACACGCTGCCTTGCTCATCGCATGACGTACAGGTTGACGCTAAAGGTTGTTGCACGACCTTCGCCAACTCACCCAGTAGCACCAGTTGCTCGCCGATGTCCAGGTTCAGCCGCCCGGTACGGGGGTCGACCAGTTCCAGTTGCCAGGCCAGCAGGGTCAGGCACTCCCCTATCGCGGGTAGGGCTGCACGTTGCAGGCAACCACCGTGGCAGGCCGGGGCGAGCAGCTGTTGAAGGGCAGTGGTGTAATGGGCGACTTCACGCAGGCCCAGGCGTGTGGCCTGACGGGCGAGGCTGTCGAGGACGTTGTCCAGGCAGCGGCAGGCATCCGGATCATTATCGATCAGTTCCAGATGCTGCAGGCATTCCTGGGCCTGGGTCAGCAGTACCTGGGCATCCAGCAGGAAGCCCTGGAGGGCGTCGTCGAACGATAAGGCAGTGTCCATTGTCAGGTCCCCGCGCGTGGGGTAGGCGCAGGGGGCGGGCACGCCGAAACGATAGCTAGCAAAAGCCTGACTCCATTCATGCAGTGAGAATGGCGTCACATTAATGGCTAAAGGATATCGCGAACATCAGGTTTCGCCCGATTGCGACTAAGGGTTTCCCTGATGCGGGGCCAGGGTGGGGAACTTTTGCAGCCCCCTCGGTTTATCCCGGTGTGCCCGCAGTAAAGCATGATGGTAAAGTGATATCAATTGCCTTGGCGGTATTTTTCCGCAAGGGTCAAGGTGCGCGTGAAACCGCCGATACAGGGTAGATGATTTCACCTTTTCCGACTCAAGCCTGGGGGGTTTCCAATGGCTGGCATTCTCGACACGGTAGACCAACGCACGCAATTGGTGGGTGAGAACCGCCTGGAAATTCTGATGTTTCGCCTGGCCGGTCGCCAGTTGTTCGCGATCAACGTGTTCAAGGTGCAGGAGGTGCTGCAACTGCCCAAACTGACCTTGATGCCTCAGCGCCACGCCTTCGTCTGCGGTGTGGTCAACCTGCGCGGGCAGACGCTGCCGGTGATCGACCTGTCCCAGGCGATTGGCATGCGCCCGCTGCAACCGGGGCCGGACAGCACCATCATCGTCACCGAGTACAACCGCTCGGTGCAGGCCTTCCTGGTCGGTGGTGTGGACCGCATCGTCAACATGAACTGGGAGTCGATCATGCCGCCGCCTTCCAGTGCCGGGCGCCAACACTACCTGACCGCCATCACCAAGGTCGATGACAAGCTGGTGGAGGTTATCGACGTAGAGAAGGTGCTGGCCGAGATCGTGCCGTACAACGCCCGGGTCTCTGGCGACAAACTCGCCGACCCGGTGCTGGCCCGGGCGCGTGGCCGTGAGGTGCTGCTGGTGGATGACTCCAGCGTGGCCTTGGCGCAGTTGCGCGATACGCTGTCCCAGTTAGGCGTGAAACTGCATGTGGCCAGTGATGGCCTGAAAGCGCTACGTATGCTCAAGGGCTGGGCCGATGCCGGCGAAGACGTGTGCGAGAAGCTGCTGATGGTATTTACCGATGCCGAAATGCCGGAAATGGACGGCTACCGGCTGACCACCGAGATCCGCAGTGATGCACGCCTGCGCCAGCTTTACGTAGTGCTGCACACCTCGCTGTCGGGCAGTTTCAACGAGTCCATGGTGAAAAAGGTGGGTTGCGACAACTTCCTGTCCAAGTTCCAGCCCGATCGCCTGGTCGACGTGGTCAAGCAACGCCTGCTACTGGACACCGCCACTGCGTGAACCCTGGGCCGGCCAGGTATAAGCTTGGCTTTTGGCATGACGCGAGGCAGCAGGGATGTTTCTCAGTGAGTTGTATCGATACCCGGTGAAGTCGGGGCAGGCGCAGAGCCTGCAGGCTTCACCGGTTGGGTTGCTGGGGCTGCAGGGTGACCGGCGCTGGATGGTGGTCGAGGAAGAAAACGGACGCTTCCTGACCCAGCGCGCATGGCCACAACTTGGCCAGTTGCAGGCGTGTGAAGACGACAGTGGCGAGTTGCTGCTACAGGCGCCTGGGCAGGCACCATTGCGGGTACCTGTACCCGCTGCCGACGAAGCCCTGCGTGGTGTGACCATCTGGCGCGATACGTTGCGAGTGCCCGATGCAGGCGATGAAGTGGCGGCCTGGCTGAGCGAACTGCTGGGCAAGGCCGTGCGCCTGGTGCATTGCCCGGAGCAGCGTGCGCGCTACCTGCCCAATGGTTATGGTTTCAACAGTGACCGGGCGGCCTTTCCGGATGGTTTCCCCTTGCTGCTGATTGGCCAGGGCTCGCTCGATGAGCTCAGTCGGCGTGTTGGCCGGCCCATGGAGATGCTGCGCTTTCGGCCCAACCTAGTGGTGCAGGGCGCTGAACCCTTCGCCGAAGATGGCTGGAAGCGGATTCGTATCGGCAGCTTGGTGTTTCGTGTGCTCAAACCGAGTGTGCGGTGCATCTTTACCACGATTGACCCGGCTACCGGGGAGCGCAGTGCCGACCGGGAGCCTATGGCCACGCTCAAGACCTTTCGCGAGAAGGAGGGGGATGTGCTGTTCGGGCAGAACCTAGCCGTAGATGGCAGTGGGTGGCTTGAGGTAGGGATGGAAGTCGAAGTTCTGGAGTAACTTGGTTTGCTGAACCGGCCTCTTCCCGGGTTTACCCGCGAAGAGGCCGGTTCAGGCTCAACAAACCTTACATGTCATCGAAATACCGCTCATGCCAATCCACCAGCGGCTGCGGCGAATTCAGCTTCTGCCCGTAAATCACCGAATACGACAGCACGTTCTGCACATACTGGCGTGTTTCGTCGAACGGGATCGACTCCACCCACACATCGAAGCTCAGGTGCTTGGCGCCTTTCAGCCACTGGCGAACACGCCCGGGCCCTGCGTTGTAGGCCGCCGAAGCCAGCACACGGTTGCCGTTGAACTGGCTGTGCACCTGGCTCAGGTACGCGGCGCCCAGCTGGATGTTTTTGTCCGGGTTCAGTACCTGCGCCGGTGACGCCAGGGGGATGCTGAACTTGCGCGCGGTTTCCTTGGCTGTGGCCGGCATCAGTTGCATCAGGCCGCTGGCACCCACCGGTGAGCGCGCATCCTCCATGAATGCACTTTCCTGGCGGGTGATGGCGAATACCCAACTCGAATGCAGGCCGCGAACCTTGGCTTCGCGCACCAGCGTGTCGCGGTGGGCCATCGGGAAGCGGATGTCCAGATCGTCCCAGTACTGCGCCTGGCTGATGGTGCGGATGGCCGGGAAGTACCAGCGCAGCTCATAGCCCAGGCGCGCCTGGGCAACCATTTCGTCGCGGGTGAAGTGGCGGCTGACGTGGTACCACTCGCGGCGGCCTTCGACGATCTGGCCGCGGGCATGGAATTCCAGCGCGCGCTGAATGCCGGGTGTGTTGCGTACCTTCTTGACCAGTTGCGGGCTCAGCAGCAGCGGCTTGTTGTTCAGCTGGTACGGTGTTTGTGCCCGGTCGGCAGCCAGGAAGCCATAGAAGTCGCGCTCACGCGCCACGGTCTTGTACAGCAGCGGGATCTGCGGGTTGTTCGGCTGTGCCAGCTCCAGGCTGCGAGCCTGCCAGTACTTCCAGCGGCTGCTGCTGGCCAGTTCCTGAGGCAGGCGTTTGGTCAGATCGTAAGCGTCTTCCCAGCGGCCCAGGCGCAACAGCAGGCGCAGGCGCCACTCGCTGACGGTGTTGTCGCGCAGCTCCGGGTCGTAGCGGGTCATCAGGTCGAGGGCGCGCGGGTCGTAACGGCGTGCCAGGGTCAGGCCGATTTCACGGGCGATGGCCACCTTCTCGTCGCGGGAAAAGTGCATGCGCTGGGCGTAATCGTCCAGCAAGGCCATGGCCCGCTCCGGGTCTTGGCGGGCCAGGCGGCGCAGGCCGAGGCTGACCACGTCGGACATGGCTTCGTTGACCGGGGTGAAGCGCGACGGCTGGTTGAGCAGCTCCGGTTTTTGCGCCACGTCGACCAGCAGGCGCCCTTGCGGGCCGAGGGTGGTCAGGGTCTTGACCAGGTTGTTGGCCAGGGCGTAGTTGCGCGCCTGGGCCGCCAGCTTGGTGCGTTCCCAGCGCTTGGCCTCGGTCAGCTGGCCTTCGGCGGCCCACATGCCGAACAGCGTGTCGCACGCGGCAGGTTGTGACTTGCCGACGTTCCACAGTTTGTCGGCCGTGGCGTAGCCCTCGGCACGCAACCCGTGGCTGAGCTGGTACTGGCCGTTGAGGCAGTCCAGTTCGGTGAAGTTGAGCTTGGGGTCGTAGTATTTGACGAAGGTGTCCCACTCGCCCCGTTCGGCCAGCCAGCGCAACCAGCGCAGTTTCATCCAGTTGGCCTGGGGCAAGTCGCCGTGCTTGGCGAGGAAACCTTCGATTTCCTGGTTGCTGGCGCTTTTCAGGCGGGCGGTAAGTTCGTCGTAGGCCAGGTAGGGCGTCAGCGGGTAGTCGTTCAGGGCCTGGGCGTAACGCAGGTACGGGCCTTTGTCGCCTTTGGCCAGCGCACGCTTGGCTTCGTCGTAGTACTGGCGTTGCAGGGTCAGGTCGGTGGCCTGCGCCGCGCAGGTGGCAGCGGTAAGCAGCAGGCAGGATGCAATATGTAACAGGCGGCTGCGCATGATACGTCCGGGCAGTTGAACCATGGGGAAGTGACGGCGGAGCCAGCACTGTTGAAAGCTATTGCCTTAGCTTAGCTGTTTGCCGGCAGCGGGTGAAAGCACTGTGCTTGTATCGGGATATTAAGTTCGACCGGATGTCGCCCGGCACTCGCCGGTTGGCCTGGCGGATGCCGTCGAGGGCCAAGTCAGGTAGAATGCGCGCCCGATTTATGGAGACCAACATGACCCTGCTCAAATTCAGCGATGTGTCCCTCGCATTCGGCGCCATGCCGCTGCTGGACAAAGTGTCCTGGCAGATCGCTCGTGGCGAGCGGGTGTGCATCATCGGCCGCAACGGCACCGGCAAGTCGAGCATGCTGCGCCTGGTCAAGGGCGAGCAGAAGGGCGATGACGGTGAAATCTGGCGTGCCCCGGGCCTGAAGATTGGCGAATTGCCGCAGGAACTGCCGGTGGCCGACGCGCGTACGGTGTTCGATGTGGTGGCTGCTGGCCTGGACGGCGTGGGCGAGTTGCTGGCGCAGTTCCATCACCTGAGCATGAACATCCAGGGTGACGAAGACCTGGAAAAGCTCATGCACGTCCAGCACGAGCTGGAAGCCCGTGATGGCTGGCGCCTGCAGCAGGTGGTAGAGAGCACCCTCAGCCGCCTGCAGTTGCCCGCCGACAAGACCCTGGCCGAGCTGTCCGGTGGCTGGCGCCGCCGTGTGCTGCTGGCACAGGCGCTGGTGTCCGAGCCCGACCTGTTGCTGCTCGACGAGCCCACCAACCACCTGGACATCGGTGCCATCGCCTGGCTCGAAGAAGCCCTGCGTGGCTTCAACGGTGCGGTGCTGTTTATTACCCACGACCGTTCCTTCCTGCAGAACCTGGCCACCCGTATCCTTGAGCTGGACCGTGGCGGCCTGATCGACTGGAACGGCGACTACGCCAGCTTCCTGGTGCACAAGGAGGCCGCACTGGCCGCCGAAGAAACCGCCAATGCGCTGTTCGACAAGCGTCTGGCCCAGGAAGAGGTGTGGATTCGTCAGGGCATCAAGGCCCGCCGCACCCGCAACGAAGGCCGTGTACGTGCGCTGAAAGCCTTGCGTGTGGAGCGTGGCGAACGCCGTGAGCGTCAGGGCAAGGCCAACATCCAGATCGAAGCGGCGGAAAAGTCCGGCAAGCAGGTGATGGTGCTGGACAACGTCAGCTTCCATCACCCTGACGGGCCGATGCTGGTCAAGGACTTCTCCATGGTCCTGCAGCGCGAGGACCGTATCGGTCTGCTGGGCGCCAACGGTACCGGCAAGACGACCTTGCTGAAGATGATGCTCGGCGACCTTGAGCCGACCGCAGGCAAGGTAGAGCGCGGCACCAAGCTCGAGGTGGCCTATTTCGACCAGATGCGCCACCAGCTCGACCTTGAAAAGACCGTGATCGACAACTTGGCCGAAGGCCGTGACTTCATCGAGATCGACGGCCAGAACCGCCACGTGCTGAGCTACCTGGGCGACTTCCTGTTCAGCCCGCAGCGTGCGCGCACGCCGGTCAAGGCGCTGTCGGGTGGTGAGCGTGCTCGCCTGCTGCTGGCCAAGCTGTTCAGCAAGCCGGCCAACCTGCTGGTGCTCGACGAACCCACCAACGACCTGGACGTGGAAACCCTCGAGTTGCTCGAAGAGGTGCTGTCCAACTACAAGGGCACTGTGCTGATCGTCAGCCACGACCGGGCCTTCCTCGACAACGTCGTCACCAGCACCCTGGTGTTCGAAGGCGAGGGCAAGGTGCGCGAGTATGTCGGTGGTTATGAGGACTGGATTCGCCAGGGTGGCTCGCCGAAGCTGCTGGGCGTGACCGAGAGCAAGGGCGGCAAGTCGGCCCTCAACAGTGCGGTGGTGGAGAAGGTCGAGGCCAAGCCTGCGCCTGTTGCTGCGCCGGTGGTGGAAGAAGCCTCGAAGAAGAAGCTCAGCTACAAGCTGCAGCGTGAGCTGGAGATGCTGCCGGGGCAGATCGACGCGCTGGAGCAGCGCATGGCTGAAGCCCAGGAAGAAGTGAATGCGGCGGGCTTCTATCAGCGGCCGATTGCGGAGACTTCGGCGGTGCTGGCCAAGATCGAGAAGCTGCAGGGTGAGCTGGATGTACTGGTAGAGCGCTGGGCTGAGTTGGAAGGCTGATCAGATTTCAATCTGTACTGGCCTCTTCGCGGGTAAACCCGCGAAGAGGCCAGTACAGGTTAAATCATTCCTTCTTCAGCAACCGCACCGCCAGCACATCACACGGCGCCCCATGCAGCACGTCATTGGCCGTGGAACCCAGCAGCAATGCCAGACCGTGACGGCCATGGCTGCCGACCACGATCAGGTCGCATTTCTGGTCCTTGGCCAACTGGTGAATTTCCTGGCGCGGTTGGCCGTAAGTCAGGTGCGAGTCACCGCGTTTGATGTCCGGGTATTTGTTGAACAGGCGTTCCATGCGCTCTTTGGCCTGGTCGAACTGCTGCTGTTGCAGCTGCGACAGGTCCATCGGCACGTCACCGCCAAATGCCATGGCCATCGGTTCGACGATGTGCACCAGCGACACCTTGGCGTTCGAAGGCGCGGCCAGCGCCATGGCACGCTTGATCACCGGGTCGCATTCTTCGGTCAGGTCGACGGCGACCAACAAATGTTCGTATTGCATGAGCGGTACTCCTGACAATCGCGATAGAAGAAGTATGGTCGCTTTCGGGCGGGTCTTCCGTGAAAAATGGCTAACCAGCTCATTTGCAACGCTTTATGGGATCTACTGATATGACGGTATTGCTGGTGGTGTCAATCCTTGCGCTGATTCTCAGCCCGCTTTCCTGGCTGCGTTCCTCGCGCAAACAGAGTGAGCAGATGAAGCTGCGCCTGGAAGCGCGGCGCATGGGCCTGGCCATGCAGTTGGCGCCGCAGCAATGGCCGCACTGGCTGGAAAAGGAGCCGCCAAGCCCCTGCCCGCAGTACCATCGCGCCCGGCGCCGTGGGCACGAGGACAGCTTCAGCTTCTGGCAGGTCAGCCCGGGGGTGTGGTGGAACCAGTGGCGTGAACCCTGCGAAAATCCGCGCTTCGTGGAGGCCCTGGCGCGCTTGCCGGCGAGCGTTTACAAGGTCGAGGCGGATGCTCGGATGATCGCGTTGTACTGGACTGAGCGGGGCGATACGGCAGTATTGCAGGATGTTGCCTACGTCCTCGAAACCCTCGCCTGATACCTGCTTTGCACGGTCACTGTGGGAGCGGGCATGCCCGCGAACACCGGCGCAGCCGGTGCCAGCCACTGCGTTGAATGCTTCGCGGGCACGCCCGCTCCCACAGGGAATGCGGCGGTTTCAATCGCTATGAACGACAAAGCGGCGGCTCGGCAGAACCCTGAAGGGGTGGGGTGCCAAGTCGCCGCTTTGCGTTCTGCTGCGCAGAAAAGGCCAGGCAGGCCGGGTATTCATTCAAGCAAGTGCCAGTGTAGCCGCCCGGGGTTGTCGTGCAAGCGGAAAGTTGCAGCACGCTGCAAGTGGCTGTGGTCAATCGCTGACATGAATGGGCGGCGATCACTGTCATCATGTTTTGTACCAAGACGATACAAAATGACTGGAAAGTCGCGTTTTCGCCATGCTCGTGAGCATTTGACAACGCCGATCTTTTCGGAGAATGTGTGCACACCCAAATCAAACGGGCGTATGAATTGAGCGTTTGTATGTCGTGACGCCAAGCCATACTTCCGACTAGCGCGCTGACGGGTGTGCCTGGGGCGGGGCAGTTAGGCCTGCTTCTGCTGCAGCGATCGGCGTGTACAGTTCAGCTTCCATATCGTGGAGATCAGTTGATGATTTACGAAGGTAAAGCCATCACGGTTAAGGCTCTTGAAAGTGGCATCGTCGAGCTCAAGTTCGACCTCAAGGGTGAGTCCGTCAACAAGTTCAACCGCCTGACCCTGAACGAGCTGCGCCAGGCCGTCGATGCCATCAAGGCCGACGCCTCGGTCAAGGGCGTGATCGTCAGCAGTGGCAAGGACGTGTTCATCGTCGGCGCCGACATCACCGAGTTCGTCGACAACTTCAAGCTGCCCGAGGCCGAACTGGTCGCCGGCAACCTGGAAGCCAACCGCATCTTCAACGCCTTCGAAGACCTCGAAGTGCCAACCGTTGCCGCCATCAACGGCATCGCCCTGGGCGGTGGCCTGGAAATGTGCCTGGCCGCCGACTACCGGGTCATGTCCACCAGCGCCAAGATCGGCCTGCCGGAAGTCAAGCTGGGTATCTACCCGGGCTTTGGCGGCACCGTGCGCCTGCCACGCCTGATCGGCTCGGACAACGCCATCGAGTGGATTGCCGCCGGCAAGGAAAACCGCGCCGAAGACGCCCTGAAAGTGGGTGCCGTCGACGCTGTGGTCGCCCCTGAGCTGCTGCTGGCCGGTGCCCTGGACCTGATCAAGCGCGCCATCAGCGGCGAGCTGGACTACAAGGCCAAGCGCCAGCCGAAGCTGGAAAAGCTCAAGCTCAATGCCATCGAGCAGATGATGGCCTTCGAAACCGCCAAGGGCTTCGTCGCTGGCCAGGCCGGCCCGAATTACCCGGCACCGGTCGAAGCCATCAAGACCATCCAGAAAGCTGCCAACTTCGGTCGCGACAAGGCGCTGGAGGTCGAAGCCGCAGGCTTTGCCAAGCTGGCCAAGACCTCGGTTGCCGAAAGCCTCATCGGCCTGTTCCTGAACGACCAGGAGCTCAAGCGCAAGGCCAAGGCGTATGACGAAATCGCCCGCGACGTGAAGCAGGCTGCCGTGCTCGGCGCTGGCATCATGGGTGGCGGTATCGCTTACCAGTCGGCGGTCAAGGGTACCCCGATCCTGATGAAGGATATCCGCGAGGAAGCCATCCAGCTGGGCCTTAACGAGGCTTCCAAACTGCTCGGCAACCGCGTCGAGAAGGGCCGCCTGACCCCGGCCAAAATGGCCGAGGCGCTCAACGCCATTCGCCCGACCCTGTCCTATGGCGATTTCGCCCATGTCGACATCGTCGTCGAAGCCGTGGTCGAGAACCCGAAAGTGAAGCAGGCCGTGCTGGCTGAAGTGGAAGGCCAGGTGAAGGACGATGCGATTCTCGCCTCCAACACCTCGACCATCTCCATCAACCTGCTGGCCAAGGCGCTCAAGCGCCCGGAAAACTTCGTCGGCATGCACTTCTTCAACCCGGTGCACATGATGCCGCTGGTGGAAGTGATCCGTGGCGAGAAGTCCAGTGAAGTGGCGGTCGCCACCACCGTGGCCTACGCCAAGAAAATGGGCAAGAACCCGATCGTGGTCAACGACTGCCCGGGCTTCTTGGTCAACCGTGTACTGTTCCCGTACTTCGGCGGCTTCGCCAAGCTGGTCAGCGCCGGTGTCGACTTCGTGCGTATCGACAAGGTGATGGAAAAGTTCGGCTGGCCAATGGGCCCGGCGTACCTGATGGACGTGGTCGGCATCGACACCGGCCACCACGGCCGCGACGTGATGGCTGAAGGCTTCCCGGACCGCATGAAAGACGACCGCCGCTCGGCCGTCGACGCACTGTACGAGGCCAACCGCCTGGGCCAGAAGAACGGCAAGGGCTTCTACGCCTACGAAACCGACAAGCGCGGCAAGCCGAAGAAAGTCTTCGACGCCACCGTGCTGGACGTGCTCAAGCCGGTCGTCTTCGAGCAGCGTGAAGTCACCGACGAAGACATCATCAACTGGATGATGGTCCCGCTGTGCCTGGAGACCGTGCGCTGCCTGGAAGACGGCATTGTCGAAACCGCCGCCGAAGCCGACATGGGCCTGGTCTACGGCATTGGTTTCCCTCCTTTCCGCGGGGGTGCGCTGCGCTACATCGACTCGATCGGTGTGGCCGAATTCGTTGCCCTGGCCGATCAGTACGCCGACCTGGGGCCGCTGTACCACCCGACCGCCAAGCTGCGTGAAATGGCCAAGAACGGCCAGCGCTTCTTCAACTGAGCGGTCAACGAGCTAGAGCGAGAGATTTGATATGAGCCTGAATCCAAGAGACGTGGTGATTGTCGACTTCGGTCGCACGCCAATGGGCCGCTCCAAGGGTGGCATGCACCGCAATACCCGCGCCGAAGACATGTCGGCGCACCTGATCAGCAAACTGCTGGAACGCAACGACAAGGTCGACCCGAAAGAGGTCGAGGACGTGATCTGGGGCTGCGTCAACCAGACCCTGGAGCAGGGCTGGAACATCGCCCGCATGGCCTCGCTGATGACCCAGATTCCGCACACCTCCGCAGCCCAGACCGTCAGCCGCCTGTGTGGCTCGTCGATGAGCGCGCTGCACACGGCTGCCCAGGCGATCATGACCGGCAACGGTGATGTGTTCGTGGTCGGTGGCGTGGAGCACATGGGCCACGTCAGCATGATGCACGGCGTCGACCCCAACCCGCACCTGTCCTTGCACGCCGCCAAGGCTTCCGGGATGATGGGCCTGACTGCGGAAATGCTCGGCAAGATGCACGGCATCACCCGTGAGCAGCAGGACCTGTTCGGCCTGCGTTCGCACCAGCTGGCCCACAAGGCCACGGTCGAAGGCAAGTTCAAGGACGAGATCATCCCGATGCAGGGCTACGACGAGAACGGCTTCCTGAAGGTGTTCGATTTCGACGAAACCATTCGCCCGGAAACCACCCTCGAAGGCCTGGCATCGCTCAAGCCTGCGTTCAACCCGAAAGGCGGTACCGTCACTGCCGGTACCTCGTCGCAGATCACCGACGGCGCCTCGTGCATGATCGTGATGTCCGGCCAGCGCGCCATGGACCTGGGTATCCAGCCATTGGCGGTGATTCGTTCGATGGCGGTGGCCGGTGTCGACCCGGCAATCATGGGTTATGGCCCGGTGCCGTCGACCCAGAAAGCCCTCAAGCGTGCCGGCCTGACCATGGCCGATATCGACTTCATCGAGCTCAATGAAGCCTTCGCTGCACAGGCCCTGCCAGTGCTGAAAGACTTGAAAGTGCTCGACAAGATGGATGAGAAGGTTAACCTGCACGGCGGCGCCATTGCCTTGGGCCACCCGTTCGGTTGCTCCGGGGCACGTATTTCGGGCACCCTGCTCAACGTCATGAAGCAGAATGGCGGTACCCTGGGGGTGGCGACCATGTGCGTCGGCCTCGGCCAAGGTATCACCACTGTCTTCGAACGCGTCTGATCGCGTTGCAGGACAGCAGCCGGGGCCTTGTGCCCCGGTTTTTGTTTTTTTCAGGTTCAAGTCAAGAGGGTGGGCAACATGCAGATACAACCAGGCGTATACCGGCATTACAAAGGGCCTGAGTACCGTGTCTTCAGTGTTGCACGGCACTCCGAGAGCGAAGAGTGGATGGTGTTCTACCAGTGTCTGTATGGTGATTACAGCTTCTGGGTACGGCCACTTTCGATGTTCCAGGAGTCGGTCGAGGTTGACGGCGAGCAGGTGCCACGCTTTGCTTTGGTCAAGGCCGAAGAGGGGCTGCCCGGGTTGCTGGGCAAGTCGCACGCATGATCGTTCGAGCTTGACCTCACACTTTTGCCACTATATATAGCGGTGCCGCGTCTGGCACCTGACGCGTTTTTCATCTTCAGATTCAGGAATACTCCGATCCATGGGCAAATCGCTGGTCATTGTGGAATCCCCGGCCAAGGCCAAGACCATCAACAAGTACCTGGGCAACCAGTACGTGGTGAAGTCGAGTATCGGCCATATCCGAGACCTCCCCACCAGCGGTTCGGCCAGCGCGAGCAAAGAGCCAGCCGCCAAGCGTGGCAAGGCCGCGGGTGAGGCTCCGGCCCTTTCGCCAAAGGAAAAGGCCCGTCGCCAGCTGGTGGCACGTATGGGTGTCGACCCTGACCATGGCTGGAAGGCCAAGTACGAGATCCTGCCTGGCAAGGAAAAGGTGATCGAAGAGCTGCGCCGCCTGGCCAAGGATGCCGACACCATCTATCTCGCAACCGACTTGGACCGCGAAGGGGAAGCCATTGCCTGGCACCTGCGCGAAGCCATCGGTGGTGACGACACCCGCTATAAGCGCGTGGTGTTCAACGAAATTACCAAGAAGGCCATCCAGGAGGCCTTCTCGCAGCCAGGCGAGCTGGATATCGACCGGGTCAACGCCCAGCAGGCGCGCCGTTTCCTCGACCGTGTGGTCGGTTACATGGTGTCGCCGCTGCTGTGGGCCAAGATTGCCCGTGGCCTGTCTGCCGGCCGCGTGCAGTCGGTGGCGGTAAAGCTGGTGGTGGAGCGCGAGCGCGAAATCCGCGCGTTCATCCCGGAAGAGTACTGGGAGATCCACGCCGACCTGGGCACTGCCAAAAACGCCAAGGTGCGCTTCGAGGTGGCGCGCGAGAAGGGTGAGGCGTTCAAACCGCTGAACGAAGCCCAGGCCATGGCGGCGCTGGAGAAGCTCAAGGCTTCCAGCTACAGCGTGGTCAAGCGTGAAGACCGCCCGACCAGCAGCAAGCCATCGGCGCCGTTCATTACTTCCACCCTGCAGCAGGCGGCCAGTAACCGCCTGGGCTTCGGGGTGAAGAAAACCATGATGATGGCCCAGCGTTTGTACGAAGCCGGCTACATCACGTATATGCGTACCGACTCGACCAACCTGTCGGCCGATGCCCTGGACATGGCGCGCAGCTACATCGAGCGCGAGTTCGGCAAGCAGTACCTGCCGGAAGCACCGCTGGTATACGGCAGCAAGGAAGGTGCTCAGGAAGCGCACGAAGCGATTCGTCCTTCTGACGTGAATACCCACCCGACCAAGCTCAGTGGCATGGAGCGTGACGCCGAGCGCCTGTACGAGCTGATCTGGCGCCAGTTCCTGGCCTGCCAGATGCCGCCGGCGCAGTACCTGTCCACCAGCGTCACCGTGGCGGCTGGCGACTTCGAGCTGCGTGCCAAGGGCCGTATTCTCAAGTTCGACGGTTACACCCGCGTGCTGCCACAGCAGAGCAAGCCGGGCGAAGACGACGTGCTGCCAGAAATGGTCCAGGGCGAAGCGCTGAAGCTGATCCAGATCGACCCGAGCCAGCACTTCACCAAGCCGCCGGCGCGCTTCACCGAAGCCAGCCTGGTCAAGGAAATGGAAAAGCGCGGCATTGGCCGGCCCTCGACCTATGCGGCGATCATCTCGACCATCCAGGACCGTGGCTATGTGACCTTGCACAACCGCCGCTTCTATTCCGAGAAGATGGGCGACATCGTCACGGAGCGGTTGTCCGAGAGTTTCTCCAACCTGATGGACTACGGCTTTACCGCCGACATGGAAGAGAACCTCGACGACGTGGCCCAGGGTGAGCGGGACTGGAAAAACGTGCTCGACGAGTTCTACGGCGACTTCAGCAAGAAACTGCAGACTGCCGAGTCCAGCGAAAACGGCATGCGCGCCAACCAGCCGACCATGACCAACATTGCCTGTAAGGAATGTGGCCGACCGATGATGATCCGCACTGCTTCCACGGGTGTGTTCCTGGGTTGCTCGGGTTACAGCCTGCCGCCGAAAGAGCGCTGCAAGGCCACCGTCAACCTGGTGCCCGGTGACGAGATTGCCGCTGATGACGAGGGCGAATCGGAATCCCGCGTGTTGCTGGGCAAGCACCGCTGCCCGATCTGTGCCACGGCGATGGACGCCTACCTGCTGGACGAGAAGCATAAGCTGCACATTTGCGGTAACAACCCGGATTGCGCCGGCTACGAGATCGAGGAAGGCAACTACCGCATCAAGGGTTACGAAGGGCCGAGCCTGGAGTGCGACAAGTGCGGCAGCGAGATGCAATTGAAAACCGGCCGCTTCGGCAAGTTCTTCGGTTGCACCAATCCGGCGTGTAAGAACACCCGCAAGCTGCTCAAGAGCGGCGAGGCTGCGCCACCGAAGATGGACAAGGTGGACATGCCGGAGCTCAAGTGCGAAAAGGTCGACGACACCTACGTGTTGCGTGACGGCGCTTCGGGGCTGTTCCTGGCTGCCAGCCAGTTCCCCAAGAACCGCGAAACCCGCGCACCGCTGGTGCTGGAGATCGTGCCGCACAAGCATGAGATCGATCCGAAGTACCACTTCCTGTGCGATGCGCCGCAGAAAGACCCGGAAGGCCGCCCGGCGGTAATCCGCTACAGCCGCAAGACCAAGGAGCAGTACGTGCAGTCCGAGGTCGATGGCAAGCCGACCGGCTGGAAGGCGTTCTACGACGGGAATGCGTGGAAGGTTGAAGACAAGCGCTGATCTGACGCTGCTGTAATT
>NZ_BCBJ01000061.1:0-13745 GCF_001320605.1 Pseudomonas sp. NBRC 111133
GGGGCGCAAAGCGGCCCCAATCATTTATGATGCAGACATTCGCCTTGCAGCCTCATGGGAGGGCACAGAAATGGCCCAGGAACTCTACACCCGTACCAACCAGAAACTGTTCTTCGCTGGCCTCGCTCTGGAGTCCATGGCCAAGGCCGAGCAAAGCCAGGCCATGAACGCTCAAGGCCTGGTGCAGGCCGAGCGCGAATCGGCGCTGTTCCACCTGTACGGCGCGCTGCTGGGCTTGTGCCATGAAATCGGTGGTTTCTATCGCTTGCCGGTTGTGGCAACGGTTGAGCAGGCACTGGCTGACGACGCGCTGAATGGCATCGCCATCCCGGAAGTAGCTGAGCTACTGGAAATCGCCCGTCAGCGCGAAACCTGGCTGGCGCAAATGCTGGGTGCTTATGCCGATTTGTTCCGACCACCTGTCGCGAAGAAGGCGCCGAAAACTGACGTTACTCAACCCCTGATCCAGGCCGTCAATCTCGATGAGCCCGAGCATCCTGCACTGTCGCGTGCCGAACTGGAAAGCTGGCGCAACAACCTCAAGGGCTTGGTAAGACGTTTCCGCGACGCGTTGAGTGAGTGCTGATAGCCGCAACGGCTGGTACACTAGCGGCCTTTCGCGGAGAACTGCCATTTATGTCTACGTCGTTTCTGGAAATTGTCGAGTTGCCTGATGGCCGCATCGAACTGCGTCGCGCCGAGGATGAGGGCTCTCTGGTAACCCTGGATTTCTCGGAAGACGCCAAGGTGTTCCTGCAGGGTCAGCATGTGGAAGTGGCCAAGGCCATGCTCAGTGTGGGCGTGCAGATGGCCGGTCGCCTGATGGATGGCGAGCTTGAGCGTGATGAAGGGCCGCGTGTGCTGCACTAAAGGTGCAGTAACGTGTCAGGCTTTTTGAAGTGACAGGCAAAGCCTGAACATCAGCCTAGGCGGATGTTCAGGCTTTGTGCATTTCCGGCACTGGCCGCGCGTAGCAACTGTTGGCGTGCAGTGGCATTGACGCTACCCAGCCAGCTCACCACGGTGTGGCTGAGGCCAAGGCGCAAGGCCTCGCAGGCTAGTTGCAGCGGGCTTTGATTGCTGCGAGGTTGCAGCAGCAAAATACGTTCACGGTTAAGCCCGGCATCGCGCAACCAGGCCTGGGTCAGGCTGGAGGGTGGAGCGATCAGGGTCAGCCAGCGGGCCTCGTCCTCTTCGCTCAGCTCGCGCAGTACCGGTGCCAGCAGGCTTTGGCAGTGCCCAGGGGCGCCGCGCAGCGACAGTTCGCTGAACAGCTCGGGTTGGCTGCTCTTGCGTGCCAGTTCACTGGCTTTCAGGCCCGGTAGCACGGGCTGGGCGAGAAATGCTTCGAACAGGGGCAACTGGGCTTGCTCGGGTGCGTGAATGAACGGCTGCATGACGCCTCCTGGATCAGCGGCGAATGACGCCGACGCTCAAGCCCTCGATCACCAGCTCCTGTTCTTTCAGGTCGACTTCGATGGGGGCGAATTCGGGGTTCTCGGCAAGCAGCCATACCTTGCTGCCTTCACGCTTGAAGCGCTTGACGGTCACTTCGTCGCCGATGCGCGCCACCACGATCTGGCCGTTGCGGGCTTCGCGGCAGGTGTGTACCGCCAGCAGGTCGCCGTCGAAGATGCCGACGTCTTTCATGCTCATGCCGTGTACGCGCAACAGATAGTCGGCTTGGGGGTGGAAGAAGGCGGGGCTGATGTTGCAGGATTGCTCGATGTGCTGTTCGGCAAGGATCGGCGCGCCGGCAGCAACCCGGCCGATGATCGGCAGGCCGCTTTCTTCGGCTTTGGCTTCCAGGCCGGGAATGCGGATGCCGCGTGAGGCGCCCGGGGTCATCTCGATGGCGCCTTTGCGGGCGAGGGCCTTGAGGTGCTCCTCGGCGGCGTTGGGCGACTTGAAGCCCAGCTCCTGAGCGATCTCGGCGCGCGTCGGCGGGAAGCCGTTGTCTTCCAGGCAGCGTTTGATGAACGCGAGAATTTCGGCTTGGCGTGGCGTCAGTTTCAACATGGTGAGCGCTCTGTCTTTTTGTACAGTGACTGGAATTATATACAGTACTGGATGCGCTGCAAGCCAAAAGGCGCAATAAACAGCAGAGGTGGCGCTTGCAGCCGGCCGTCTGGCGCTTTTAAATGGCGACCGCCCGGTCACCGAGCCTTGACAGAAGCAGGGCTGAAACGTATGTTTCAAACACCTGTTTGTCTGGCGGAGTACCCGGAGTAGTCATGGCCCAATCGGAAACCGTTGAACGCATTCTCGATGCTGCCGAGCAGTTGTTCGCGGAAAGGGGGTTCGCCGAAACCTCGTTGCGGCTGATTACCAGCAAGGCCGGGGTCAACCTGGCGGCCGTCAACTATCATTTCGGCTCCAAGAAGGCGCTGATCCAGGCGGTGTTCTCGCGCTTCCTCGGCCCGTTTTGCGCCAGCCTGGAGCGTGAGCTGGAGCGGCGTCAGGCCAGGCCGGAACAAAAGCCCAGCCTTGAAGAGCTGCTGGAAATGCTGGTGGAGCAGGCGCTGGCGGTGCAGCCTCGCAGCAACAATGACCTGTCGATCTTCATGCGCTTGCTGGGCCTGGCTTTCAGCCAGAGTCAGGGCCACCTGCGGCGCTATCTGGAAGACATGTATGGCAAGGTATTCCGCCGCTACATGCTGCTGGTCAACGAGGCCGCGCCACGCATTCCACCGCTGGAGCTGTTCTGGCGTGTGCACTTCATGCTCGGTGCTGCGGCCTTCAGCATGTCCGGTATCAAGGCCCTGCGGGCGATCGCCGAGACCGACTTCGGCATCAATACCTCGATCGAACAGGTGATGCGCCTGATGGTGCCGTTCCTGGCGGCCGGCATGCGTGCCGACAGCGGTGTCACCGATGACGCCATGGCCAGCGCCCAGCTGCGCCCGCGTACCAAGACCAGCGCTACCACCGCCAAAGCCTAAAGGCTGGGCGGGGCAGGGCGCTTCGGCTAAGCTAGCGCCCATGCCCGACCTCAATCTGTTGCACATTTCCCTTGCCGACCAATGCCTGTACGGTTTTGCCCGTGGCCAGTTGCGCGTGCGCGTGCCCGTGTCCACGGCGCGTAACGGCGCCGGCGAGCGTAACGGTTCGGGGTGCACGCCGCGCGGCCTGCATCAGGTGCGGGCAAAGATTGGCGCAGGCCTGCCGCTGAACGCGGTACTGGCCGGGCGGCGCTGGACGGGTGAGGTGTGGTCGCCGGAACTGCACGCGCAAAACCCGGAGCGCGACTGGATCCTCACCCGCATCCTCTGGCTCAGCGGCTGCGAACCTGGTGTCAACCGCCTGGGTGCGGTCGACACGTTCCGCCGCTATATCTACCTGCACGGCACTGCGGATACGGAACCCATGGGCGTAGCGTTGTCCCATGGCTGCATACGCCTGCGTAACACCGACTTGCTAAGCCTGTTCGAGCGGGTGCCGGTCCATTGCCCGGTGCGCATCGAACAAGCCGCCTGCCCCCAGTGGGCTTCTCTCAGTCTTCAATGAAGGATTACCCATGACCGTCAGCCTGCAAGGCTCCCTGATGGTGGATATCGCCGGTAAATGGCTGACCGCCGAAGACCGTCACTTGCTGCGCCAGCCCGAAGTGGCTGGCCTGATCATCTTTGCCCGCAACATCGATAGCCCGCGCCAGGTGCGTGAGCTGTGTGCGTCGATCCGCGCCATTCGTCCCGACCTGATCCTGGCGGTAGACCAGGAAGGTGGCCGTGTGCAGCGCCTGCGTCAGGGCTTTGTGCGCCTGCCGGCCATGCGTGCGCTGGCCGACAATGACAATGCCGAGTACCTGGCCGAGCAATGCGGCTGGCTGATGGCGACCGAGGTGCTGGCGGTTGGCCTGGACCTGAGCTTTGCCCCGGTGCTCGACCTGGACCACCAGCGTAGCGCCGTGGTTGGCAGCCGCGCCTTCGAGGGTCACCCGCTGCGTGCCACGCAACTGGCCGGGGCCTTCATTCGCGGCATGAATGCGGCGGGCATGGCCGCCTGTGGCAAGCATTTCCCGGGGCATGGCTGGGCCGAGGCCGACTCGCATGTGGCCATCCCTACCGATGAGCGCAGCCTGGAGCAGCTGCGCCAGGCCGACCTGGTGCCGTTCACCCGCCTGAGCGGGCAACTGGCAGCGGTGATGCCGGCGCATGTCATCTACCCGCAGGTCGACAACCAGCCGGCCGGCTTCTCGCGGCGCTGGCTGCAGGACATCCTGCGTGGCGAGCTGGGCTTTGACGGGGTGATCTTCAGTGATGACCTGTCGATGGCCGGGGCGCATGTGGTGGGTGATGCGGCCAGCCGTATCGAAGCGGCGCTGAGTGCCGGCTGTGACATGGGCCTGGTGTGTAACGACCGGGCGGCGGCGGAGCTGGCGCTGAGTGCGGCGCAACGGATGAAGGTGAAGCCCTCGCCGCGAATTGCGCGGATGCGTGGGCAAGGGTTTGCGCGGACCGACTACCGGCAGCAGCCGCGCTGGCTGGAGGCGTTGGGGGCGCTGAAGGAAGCTCAGTTGATCGATTGACCGTGTTGGCTTCTTCGCGGGCATGCCCGCTCCCACAGGTACAGCATCGCCCTTGAGGGCATTGATAATCCTGTGGGAGCGGGCGAGCCCGCGAAGAGGCCAGTACAGGCAACAGAAGATGAAAGGTTTAGCGCCCGCGCTTGCCTGGCAATGGCGCAAACAGCGCCTCGATTTCCTCATCCCCCATGCGCCATTGTCCGGCCTGCCCGCCATCCAGCAGGCTTGCCGCCAGCGCCGCCTTTTCCTGCTGCAACAGCTGAATCTTCTCCTCCACCGTCCCCCGCGTAATCAGCTTGAACACGAATACCGGCTTGTCCTGGCCAATGCGGTAGGCGCGGTCGGTGGCCTGGTTTTCACTCGCCGGGTTCCACCAGGGGTCGAAGTGGATCACCGTGTCCGCAGCCGTCAGGTTCAGCCCCACACCACCCGCCTTGAGGCTGATCAGAAACACGTCGCTTTCACCTTGCTGGAATTGCTGCACCGGCGTGCGACGGTCGCGGGTGTCACCGGTCAGCAGGCTGTAGCGAATCTTGCGCTTTTCCAGCTCCTGCTCGATCAATGCCAGCATCGAGGTGAACTGCGAGAACAACAGTACCCGGCGCCCTTCGCTGAGCAGTTCTTCGAGCATTTCCAGCAGCGCACCCAGCTTGCCCTTGTCGGCCTGGTTACCCTTGCTTTCCACACCCTTGACCAGGCGCAGGTCGCAGCACACCTGGCGCAGCTTGAGCAGGGCGTCGAGAATGACGATCTGGCTGCGGGCGGCGCCATTGCGGGCGATTTCGTCACGCACTTTCTTGTCCATCGCCACGCGCACGGCCTCGTAGGTGTCGCGCTGGGCGTCGCTCAGCTCCACCCAGTGCACCATCTCGGTCTTGGCTGGCAGCTCGGTGGCCACCTGTTCCTTGGTGCGGCGCAACAGGAACGGGCGAATGCGTGTCACCAGGTGAGCCAGCCGCTCGCTGTCGCCGTGGCGTTCGATGGGGGTGCGGTAGTCCTGGTTGAAGCGCTTCAGGTCACCCAGCCAGCCGGGCATCAGGAAGTGGAAGATCGACCACAGCTCGCCCAGGTTGTTTTCCATCGGCGTGCCGGTCAGGCACAGGCGCTGGTTGGCCTGCAGCTCACAGACGGCGAGTGCGGCCTTGCTGGTGCTGCTCTTGATGTTTTGCGCCTCGTCCAGCACCAGTACATGCCAGGGTTGGCTGCGCAGGTGTTCGAGGTCGCGTGGCACCAGGGCATAGGTGGTCAGCACCAGGTCGTAGTCGTGCAGCGTGGCGAAATGCTTGCTGCGCCCCGGGCCTTGCAGGGCCAGCACGCGCAGGTCGGGGGCGAAACGCTGGGCTTCGTCCAGCCAGTTGGGCACCAGGCTGGTCGGCATCACTGCCAGGGCGGGAGCGGTCAGGCGCCCGGCCTGCTTTTCCAGCAGCAGGTGCGCCAGGGCCTGCAGGGTCTTGCCCAGGCCCATGTCGTCGCCCAGGATGCCGCCGGTGCCCATTTCGTGTAGTGCCTGCAGCCAGTTAAGGCCCTGTTGCTGGTAGGGGCGCAGGCTGGCCTGCAGCCCTGTCGGCGGGGCTACCTGCAAGTCGCGGGCGTCGCGCAGGCGGCGGCCCAGATCCCGCACATGTGCACCACCTTCCCAGTGCAGGGGCAGGCCTTCGATATCGTTCAGGCGTGCAGCATCGGCGCGGTCCAGGCGCAGGGACGGGCCGGCTACGTCTTCGTGCAGGTACAGCTCGCCCAGGGTGCCCATTACTGCCTTGAGGCGGCCGTAGGGCAGGGCAACGCGCAGGGCCGAGGCATCGAGGCGGCCGCGGTTGAGGTCGATCAGCAGGTGCTCGTCGTCGCTGCGCCGGGCCAGTTCGCTGGGGCGCAGCAATTCCGGGTTGCTGCGCAGCACTTGCAGCACGATCGGCAGCAGGCTGTGGCGCTGGCCATCGACCACGATACCCAGCTCCAGGTCGAACCATTCATGGCCGGGGGCTTCGTCGATGGTGGCGTACCAGTCGTCCACCTCTTGCAGGTTGAAGGCGAAATCGCGGTGGATGTCGATGTCCCACCCGGCCTCGCGCAGGCGTGGCAGGCCTTCGCGGGCAAAGCGCAGCCAGGCTTCGTCGTCTGGCAGCTGGAACATTTCGCCGGCGCTGTCAGGCAGGGCCTTGCTTTGTCGGGTGGCGGCCTTGAAGCCCAGGTCGCGCAGCACCTTGCGCAGCGCCTGCTCGGCCTGCGGCTGGCGGCGGATGCGCTGGCTGGTGTTGTCGACCAGGCGGGTCAGCGGTTTTTCGTCGCTGCCGCTGGCGCGTAAACCGTCGTAGTCGAACGCCAGTGCGGCCCGATGCTGCATCTGCCGCTGCATACGGCCGGTCTTGGGCATGTAGGCGCTGAATTCGAGGCTGCCCAGCGTCAGGTGCGGCCTGGGTTGAACACTGTCGATCTCTTCACTGCGTACGCTTGTAGGCGTTGGCACCTGGCGATTCAGCGCATTCAACCGGTGGCTCAGGGGGATGATCAAGTGTTCGGGCACCGTAGGTGCGCTTGCCAGTTGGCTGGCAATGAACGGGTCAAGATCATGCGCAAGCTTGCCAGTCATGCCCGTCTGGGTGTCGATGTAATAGAGCGGGTCGAGCGGCAGTGCCATGTCATGCAACCGCTCATCATGGTGCCACGCACCACGATAGCTGCCGTTCTCAAGCCTCATCCAGCGAAACTCGGCCGGCAGTGTCGGCCCGGGGGCGAGTGGCAACAATTGCTCGCCATAGATCAGACGGCCACTGGCCAATGCGAACTCGTACAGCTCTGCGCCTTGCTTTCCTTCCAGTCTTGCGATGGGCATGTTGGTGTTTTTGCCAAGGGCGTCAATCAGCCTGAGGATGCGCAGGTCCTCATCCGTTACGTAACGTGGCGTGTAGTAGAGCATCTCAGGCAGCGAGCTGGCACGGGCGAGTTTCAGCTGGCCATCGGCTTCGCGGGTGCCTTTGGCTACGCTGAGCGTGCAAAGGCCGCGCTCATTAACGACCTTGTAGTAGAGCGACGGGCCTTTGCGCTTGGCAGGCTCGGCAGGCTTTGTTGGCGCTTCCAGAGCTTCGACCCAATGGGCGAGTTCAGGTGGGAGGTCCAGAGAGTGCCGGGAGGCGTCAACAGGTGGGTGAGGGGCATCATGGCTGCCTTCGGCGTAATCCGGCCCCCGCTCCAGCAAATAGAGCGCAGCTGCGCAATGCTTGCAATTTTCTCCTACCGGGCAAGAGCAAGTGCTCTCACACTCCAGGCCATCTTCGGTCATGTCCAGCGTGATGCGCTGGTAGTAGGTCCGGCCTGCGGAGCCTGCGCACTGGGCGCGAATCGTCATGTCGAGGATCGATATGATTTCGCTTCTGCCTTCCTCGGCATAATCCAGGCCGCGTTGCAGAGACTTGCGGTCAAACGCAAACGTCCAGCCGTCGTGCTCCCGCACAAAGAACTGCGCATCGCTCTCGCTCACATCACTGCTCCATCATTTCCGGGTCCATCACCGGCATTTTCGGCGTGCCCGGCGGCGTCACCTTCAGCAGCACGGCCAGGTGGCCGCCGTCGAGGAAGGTCAGCTGGCCGCCCTTGACGTTGCTGTTGCTTTGTTTGAACTGCTCGCTTTGCAGCACGCTGCCGTTGCCGTCCAGCTGGTTGACCCAGAAATTGGCATCGACCGTGATGAAGCGGCCTTCAGCGATGCTGAGGTTGCCTTCGATGGGGAAGTGGCCGAACTGCTCGGCGCCTTCGCCCAGGGCAATGCGGCTTGGCTCGCTGCCCACCTGTTGCTGCCAGGCCTTATGCATTAACACGGTGTAGTCGGCAGTGGCTTCCAGGCGGGTGGCTTCGTCTTCCAGCGCCAGGCGGCGCTCGGCGTCCTTTTCCAGGCGTGGGGCGCCGGCGCTCCAGTTTTCCGGGGCGAACGGGCTGGTGAAGGCGGGCACGGCGTTTTGCCGCACCAGGATCATTTCAACCTGATACAGGCCTTCGGCGAAGGCGGCTGGCGCAAACAGCGCCAGCAGCAGGGTCAGGCTACGGATGGCACGCATGGATCTTCCTTAGGCAGGCTGTGGGGTCAGGCGCTCGAACAGCGCCTCCAGGGTGTTGAAACGTTCGTCGGGGCGCTCCATCGGCACCAGGAAGCGGAACTGGGTCGCGCCTTCGAACTTGTAGCGTTTGGGCTGGCCCTGAATCAGCTTGATCAGGGTCAGCGGGTCGACCGGGGTTTCGGCCTCGAACTCGAGCTTGCCGCCATTGGGGCCGGCGTCGACTTTCTTGATGCCGAGCTTTTCCGCAAGCAGCTTGAGCGAGGTCAGGCGCATCAGGTTTTTGGTCGGCTCCGGCAGCAGGCCGAAGCGGTCGATCATTTCCACTTGCAGGTCTTTGAGGCCTTCTTCGTCGGCCGCCGAGGCAATGCGCTTGTACAGGATCAGCCGTGCGTGCACGTCGGGCAGGTAGTCTTCGGGGATCAGCGCCGGCAGGCGCAGGTTGATCTCCGGGCCACCGCCCAGTGGCTGTTCGAGGTTCGGCTGGGTGCCTTTGCGAATTGCCTTCACCGCACGTTCGAGCATCTCCATGTACAGGGTGAAGCCCACCGCCTGGATCTGCCCGCTTTGACCTTCGCCCAGCAGCTCGCCCGCACCGCGGATTTCCAGGTCGTTGGTGGCCAGCACGAAACCGGCGCCCAGGTCCTGGGTGTTGGCGATGGCCTCCAGGCGTTTTTCGGCGTCGGCGCTGACTTTTTGCCGGGTGGGCGTGAGCAGGTAGGCGTAGGCCTGGTGGTGGCTACGGCCGACCCGGCCACGCAACTGGTGCAACTGGGCCAGGCCGAACTTGTCGGCACGCTCGATGACGATGGTGTTGGCGCTGGGCACGTCGATGCCGGTTTCGATGATGGTCGAGGCCACCAGCACGTTGAAGCGCTTGTGGTAGAAGTCACTCATCACCTGTTCCAGCTCGCGCTCGCGCATTTGCCCGTGGCCAATCCCGATGCGCGCCTCGGGTACCAGTTCGGCAAGGTCGGCGGCGCATTTTTCGATGGTTTTCACATCGTTGTGCAGGTAGTACACCTGGCCACCGCGCAGCAGTTCACGCAACAGCGCTTCCTTGACCGTGCTCTTGTTCTGTTCCATGACGAAGGTGCGCACCGACAGGCGGCGCGCCGGCGGCGTGGCGATGATCGACAGGTCGCGCATGCCCGCTACCGCCATGTTCAGCGTGCGCGGAATCGGCGTCGCGGTGAGGGTAAGGATGTCGACCTCGCTGCGCAGGGCCTTCAGTTGCTCCTTCTGGCGCACGCCAAAACGGTGTTCTTCGTCGATGATGGCCAGGCCCAGGTCCTTGAAGCGCACATCGTCCTGCAACAGCTTGTGGGTGCCGATGAGGATGTCGATCTTGCCTTCGGCCAGGTCGGCGGCAGCGGCGGCCACTTCCTTGGCGGATTTGAAGCGGCTCATCACTTCCACGGTCACCGGCCAGTCGGCGAAGCGGTCGCGGAAACTGTTGTAGTGCTGCTGGGCGAGCAGGGTGGTGGGCACCAGCACGGCCACCTGGCGGCCGCTGTGCACGGCGATGAACGCGGCGCGCATGGCCACTTCGGTTTTGCCGAAGCCGACGTCGCCGCACACCAGGCGGTCCATCGGCTTGGGTGCCAGCATGTCGGCACGCACGGCTTCGATGGCGGCTTGCTGGTCCGGGGTTTCTTCGAACGGGAAGCCAGCGCTGAAGGTGGCGTAGTCGGCAGACGGGTCGGCAAACGCATAACCCTTGCGCGCAGCGCGGCGGGCATAGATGTCGAGCAGCTCGGCGGCCACGTCGCGCACTTGTTCGGCGGCCTTGCGCTTGGCTTTCTGCCAGGCCTCCGAGCCCAGCCGGTGCAGCGGCGCCAGCGCGTCGTCGCTACCGGTGTAGCGGGCGATCAGGTGCAGGTTGGCCACCGGCACATAGAGCTTGGCGTTCTCGGCGTATTCCAGGGTAAGGAACTCGGCGGCCTGGCCGTCGATTTCCAGGGTGGCCAGGCCCAGGTAGCGGCCCACGCCGTGGTCAATGTGCACCACTGGCGCGCCTTCGCGCAGCTCGGTGAGGTTCTTGATGACGGCGTCGTTGGCGGTTTCGCCACGCTTGTCGCGGCGTCGGCGCTGCATCACCCGCTGGCCGAACAGCGGGCTTTCGGCCACCAGGGCCAGGCCTGGGTCGTCCAGCACCAGGCCGTCGTCCAGCGGGGCAATGGTGATTGCCAGGCGCGCGCTGCCGGTAATGAAATCGTCCCAGCCGTCGACGGTATGCGGGCGCAGCTTCAGCCGGTCGAGCAGCTCCAGCAACACTTCGCGGCGGCCCGCCGATTCGGCGGTGAACAGCACGCGGCCGGGGAACTGGTCGAGGAAGTTGGCCAGTTCGGCCAGCGGCTGGTTGGCCTTGGCCTCGATGGCCAGGTTGGGCAGGGCGCGTGCCGGGAAGCGCTCGCGGCCCGCGCCCGGTTCGAGGTCATCGCTGCTGACCACCACCCGCGGCCATTGCTTGAGCCGGGCGAAGCAGTCTTCCACCGGCAGGAACAGCTCGGCCGGTGGCAGCAGTGGCCGGCTCAGGTCGCCGCGACGGTCTTCATAACGCCCGCGCACGTCGTTCCAGAAATGTTCGGCGGCCTGTTCCACACCGGGCAGGGAGAACACCTGGGTGTCGGCTGGCAGGTAGTCGAACAGGGTCGAGGTTTCTTCGAAGAACAGCGGCAGGTAGTACTCGATGCCGGCGGGGATGATGCCGCTGGCCAGGTCCTGGAAGATGGCGCTGCGGCGGAAGTCGACGTCGAAGCGCTCACGGAAGCGCGCCTTGAAACGGGTCACTTCCTCTTTCTGCATCGGGAATTCGCGCGCGGGTAGCAGGCGCACCGAATCCACCTTGTCGATCGAGCGCTGGGTCTCGGGGTCGAAGGTGCGCAGCGTCTCGATCTCGTCATCGAACAGGTCGATACGGTAGGGCAGTTTGCTGCCCATCGGGAACAGGTCGATGAGCGCGCCGCGCACGGCAAACTCACCATGCTCGTACACGGTGTCGACGCAGCGATAGCCGCTTGCCTCCAGGCGTGTACGCATCTGTTCCACGTCGATGGTCTGGCCCACATCCAGCACCAGGCTGCTGCCCAGCAGAAAGCGTGTGGGTGCCAGGCGGTGCAGGGCGGTGGTGACCGGCACCACGAGGATGCCGTGGCTCAGCTCCGGCAGGCGGTACAGGCTGGCGATGCGCTGGGAAATGATGTCTTGGTGTGGCGAGAACAGGTCGTAGGGCAGGGTTTCCCAATCGGGGAACGGCAGCACCGGCAGGTCCGGGGCAAAGAAGCGCAGCTCCTGTTCCAGACGGTCGGCAGCCTGGCTGTCGGCCGTCAGCAGCAGGGTGAAGCGGCCAGCACTGCTGGCGGCCTCGGCGATGGCAAGGCTGAGGGCGGCACCGGGCAGGTTGCCCCAGGTTTGTTTGCCGGCCGTGGCCGACATTTGCGGTAGGCGCAGAACTGACACGGGAGATTGCACTCCAAGCGTTGCGGCAAAGAGACCGATTGTACCGGTGCCAGTGCCGCCTGTCAGGCTTGAAAGGGCATGAACGCTGGCTTGCGTGACTGCGACAGGCGCTCATTGCCGGTTCCGCGTTGGGGCGTCATAATGTAGCCCCTTTTTTCTGTCCCTACATGTGGAAGGTTCCCGTGACTCAGAAGCCCGACCAGTGTCTTGGTGAGTGGATTGATCGTGAAGCCCTGGCTGAAGCGATGATCCCGCTTATCGGTCAGCTCTACCGCAACAACAACGTGGTGAGCTCGATTTATGGCCGCAGCCTGATCAACCGTTCGGTTATCTCGATCCTCAAGGCGCACCGCTTTGCGCGTCATCGTCAAGCCGACGAAACCGAACTGTCCGTCCACGAGACATTCCCACTGCTCAAGGCCATGAGCGAGCTGAAACTGGGCGCCGCTTCGGTCGACCTGGGCAAGCTGGCCAACAAGTTCAAGCAGGAAGGCAATGGCCGCACTGCCGAGCAGTTCGTCCGTGAAGAGCTGGCTGAGGTGGTTGGCCAGCAGAACGCTTCGGCCCGTAAAGGCACCGACGTTGTCCTCTACGGCTTCGGCCGCATCGGCCGCCTGCTGGCGCGCATCCTGATCGAGAAGACCGGTGGTGGCGACGGCCTGCGCCTGCGTGCCATCGTCGTGCGCAAAGGCGCCGAAAACGATCTGGTCAAGCGTGCCAGCCTGTTGCGTCGTGACTCGGTTCACGGCCCGTTCGATGGCACTATCACCATCGACGAAGCCAACAACACCATCACCGCCAACGGCAACCTGATCCAGGTTATCTACGCCAAGAGCCCGAGCGAAGTCGACTACACCCAGTACGGCATCGACAACGCGCTGATCGTCGACAACACCGGCGTATGGCGTGACGCTGACGGCCTGGGCCAGCACCTGGCCTGCCCGGGCGCTGCCCGCGTGATCCTCACCGCACCTGGCAAGGGCGCGCTGAAGAACATTGTGCACGGCATCAACCACGGTGACATCGCCGCCGATGACAAGATCATCTCGGCAGCTTCCTGCACCACCAACGCCATCGTGCCGGTGCTCAAGGCCATCAACGACCAGTACGGCATCGTCAACGGCCACGTCGAAACCGTTCACTCGTTCACCAACGACCAGAACCTGATCGACAACTTCCACAAGGGCAGCCGTCGTGGCCGTGCCGCGCCGCTGAACATGGTCATCACCGAAACCGGCGCCGCCACCGCTGCCGCCAAGGCACTGCCAGTGCTGAAGGGCAAGTTGACCGGCAACGCCATTCGCGTACCGACGCCGAACGTTTCGATGGCCATCCTGAACCTGAACCTGGAAAAGGCCACCAGCCGCGACGAGATCAACGAGTACCTGCGCCAGACCGCCATGCACTCAGAGCTGCACAAGCAGATCGACTACGTCAGCTCGCAGGAAGTGGTTTCGACCGACTTCGTCGGCTCGCGCCACGCCGGTGTGGTTGACGCTGAGGCCACCATCGCCAACGACAACCGCGTTGTTCTGTACGTCTGGTACGACAACGAGTTCGGTTACAGCTGCCAGGTGGTTCGCGTGATGGAAGAGATGGCCGGTGTGAACCCGCCAGCGTTTCCACGCTAATGCGCTTGTAAGGCAATGAAAAAACGGGAACCTTCGGGTTCCCGTTTTTTTTGCCTGGAGAAAGTTGTGTGGCGCCTGTTA